>CAYXGR010000285.1:0-4637 GCA_964464525.1 uncultured Planctomycetaceae bacterium | reverse complement strand
GTTGGAAACCGGTGCCACAGGTTGGAAACCGGTGCCACAGGTTGGTTGGAAACCGTTGCCACAGGTCCGGTTGAGGCGGGCATGGAATCCGCTGATTCTGTCATGGATCCAGATTCTGTCATGGATCCTGCGGCATCGAACCGGCGGGATTGTGCTTGTCGCTGAGGCTGTTCAGGGTTAACATTCTAGCGGCCAGTGCGCGATACCGCGATACACGCGTGTACGTTTGGCTGTGTGTGCGTATCTTTACAGGGGGCCGAGTCATGGACGTCATTATGAGTAATAAACGTTCCCTTGGTTTGATCCTCGCGATCATTCCCCTCCTTGGCGGCTGCCTCGGCGCGCAGCCGAGCTTCGAGGAACTTGTTGGCGAGGGGCGGCGGGAACAGGCCGACGGTCGCTACCCCGAGGCCCTGGCGATGTTCGAAATGGCAGCAGAGGTCGATCCGGAACGGCCCGAGCCGTCCTATCTGCTCGGTCGCTGCTATCTGGACATTGCCCGGCAGGAATTTGTGATGAACGATATGCCGGGGGCCCTGCGCAATTGCGATCGGGCGATCGCCTTTTTCCACAAGGCCATCGCGGCCTTTCCCGGTTACGAGAAGGCCATCAAGGGCGAGACCGAGGCGCTTCGGTTGAGAAACAAACATCAGGCCGCGCTGGATATCGTCCGATGGGTCGCCGCTCAGTCCGGCTATCGTGCCCGGAAACTGATCCTCGAGGCCCATGAATATGCGACCGTCGGCGATCTGGATAGTGCACAGTTGTCTTTCAAAAAGGCGACCTCCGTTGAGCCGGACAATGCCCGTGCCCATGCCGAGCTGGGGCTGTTTTATCTTCGACTGGGCAACGATGCGGAGGCGGTCAAGTGTCTGTCGCGTGCCTATGATTTGAACCCAAGTGCCCCCGGTGTGTTACAGGCCCTGTTGGATCTGGGCGCGGCTCCCGAATATCCGGGGCGTTCTCGGCGTGCTACTCTCTCCGACCGGTGAGCCCTCAGCAACAGGGTTGTCTGATGGACCTGATCGATGAACCGACGGGTCACCACTTGTTGCGCTTGGCGCGCTCGGCAATCGCCGCGCGGATTTCTGGTGAGGAAAACTCGGTTGATCAGATGGTGGGCGATCCGGCTTTGGGGCGTCGGGGCGTCTTTGTTACGCTTCGCAAGTTTGGAAAGCTGCGAGGGTGCATTGGAACCTTTTCCCCGCATTATGATCTTCCGGAGATGGTGGTCGAGATGTCCGTCGCCGCCACGCGGGATCCCCGTTTTACAAACAGGCCCATCAGTGCGGCGGAGTTGAACGACATCCGTATCGAATTGTCGATCCTCTCGCCGCTGAAGCGCATCACTGATCCCCTCTCCTTTGATCGTGGCCGACACGGCGTCTATCTACGCCATGGATTGGCATCGGGCTGTTTTTTGCCTGATGTCGGGATGGATCTGGGTTGGGACAAGGAGAAATTTCTGTCGGAACTGTGCAAACAGAAGGCCGGTCTTTCGGCCCGGGCCTGGGAGGATGAGCGGGCTGAGATTCACATCTTTACGGTTCAAAAGATCCTCGAGCGTTGAGGAAACGTCAAAACGCCGAAACGCCAAAAAGTCAAAAAGTCAAAAAATCAAAATGAAAACAACAGAAACAAAGCAAGAAGCAAAAGAAAAAACAAAAGAGGGGAACACTTTAGCTTTTTGGAGTCAATCTTGATAATAATCCAGCAGGAGTGGGAGATTTGAGATTTGAGATTTGAGATCTAAAATATGAAATCTGAAATCTCATATTTCATATCTCGTAACTCTTTAGCCGATTGCAGTAAACCTTGATTACAACCCCGCCAGAGCGGGACATCTAAAATCTCAAAGCTGAAATTCTCAGGAAATACAGGAGTTCCTGCATTACGCTAAAGTGTTACCATATCTCAAATCTGTAATTCTGGAGGAAATACACGCGCTCCAGTATTCCGCTGGAGGATAGCACTGTTGATAATTATGGAAACGATGGGTGCGGCGTAGATTCGGGGTGGGCGCTGACCGCTCCCTTACGGTCGCGGTTCTGATTTGTTGCGGCGCTGATCGGTGCTGCGGCTCGCTTGATGCTGAGACAGGTCATTCAGCCGCCAGAGTAAGATGTTGTCGACGATGCGCAATGTCGATTTGTGGCTGTATCCGATTCGCTTCCAGATGAAGTGCCCATCCAACCCGGCGGCCAGATCGAACGGGCAGGCCACGATGGCGAGCCGGCCGTCGAGGGTTCGTGTGAGAATCGGCGGCGGGGCCTGATCGCGATTCAGGCTTGCTCCGGCGCTTGTCGTTTCCAGATCCGTCAGGGGCCGCCCACCCGGAAAGGCGCCGGTGACAATCGGATGATCGGCGGGCAGCACGTCGCGCTCCCCGATATCGATCGCGTCCATCAACCGTCGCACCGCGAGATTTCCCGCCGACTGACCGTCGGCCGAGTCGATCAGCAGAAAGCCCCCTCCGCGCAGATAGTCTTTCAATGTGTCGATCGTATCCGCATCGATCGTCTCGGCCCCGCGCGTCGTCAGGTAAACCACGTCCGCCAATCTCTCCGATGCAACATTCAATGCCGCGCCACGTTCGTCGGACTCCAGATCCAATCCGCTCCGAAGCAACAGGGTGTCGTGTTGACGCTGCCACACGCCTTGGTGCGCGTCCCAGTCGCCGTCGTGCTTCAACCGATGCAGTCGGAGCCTTCCGAGCGGCTGCGCTGACGTGTATGAAACGCCTTCCGATCGCAGGACTCGGGGCAGTTCGTTGTAACCGGGGGCGCAATAGACGCGGATATTCGCCATGATGCGAAACAGGTCGTCAAAACGTCGGCGATCCTGATGCCAGGCCCCGGCGATATCGACCGGGCATAGCAACACCATTAACCGCGGCCCGTCGCGCAGGGCGAGCAGGGGGATATGCTTTTTCCAGTCTCCCTCATTTCGGCCGAAGTAACAATGGTAGATCGGATGCGACGGTTTGAGTTTCTCAAACGTCAGGTTCCGATCGGCAAACAGCCGCTCGAAGACATCGGTCGCGCTCAGTCTGAATTGTTTACCCGCTCGATTGGCATGGAGAAAGACCGTGCCGCCGAGATCGACAAAGCGGCGGATGCGCCGAAGCGAGTCGGTCGACAATTCGAGGCGTTTGCGGCCACTGATTTGCAGGATTGGCGCGTCCTGCATGTTTTCCA
Source organism: uncultured Planctomycetaceae bacterium (assembly GCA_964464525.1). GTDB lineage: Bacteria > Planctomycetota > Phycisphaerae > UBA1845 > UTPLA1 > CAYXGR01. Next base: position 1,440 of record CAYXGR010000285.1, on the reverse strand, counting down.
GCGTGGCGTCTGCCGGGATGCGTTGCCAGCGATAGAGCCGTTCGAATGTATGCGAGAGGTATCGCGTCAGGTTGTTTAGATCGCGGTGGTAATAATTCCAGTCGTGGATGTCGTCGCCGTGTTCCAGCTTTTGCATGAGCACCGGGGCCTGGCCGTGCACCAGGAAGATCAGCGAGAAGGCGTCGGTGACGGGACTGGTTCCCCAGGCTCGGCTGGCGACCTTGCGGGCGCTGTGTCGAAACCAGTCGCGTCCGCCGATCCGCGCGAGGCCGCCGGCCAATCCAAGCCGTTCGAGGCCGAACAATTCGTAGCCTTGCCAGCCACTTATGTGCGGCGGGTGATGTTGGAGATACTGATCGCCGTCGTTGATCGCCCGATAGACTTGGTCCATCTTGACTCGGGCCTTTTTGTTGGGTCGTGCCCCTTCGAACCAACGATAGTTCTGGTCGGATCGCGCGTAGTACCGATCCAGCACGATGTAGAGGCTGTTGCAGCCCGCAATCGTCATCGAAGTGCTGGGAGACCGGTCCCGCGCGCGGTAGGACCAGCCTCCGCCGGGGTGCTGCGTTTTCAGCCAGTAGTTGGCGATGTTGTGCCAGGTTCGGTCGGCCACCTCGATGTTCGCGATGGAGCCGGACCAGAGGCCGAGGTTGGCGAATTGGGTGTTGGAATTGTCACCGTTTCCGCCGGATTGACCGTAATCGTAGGTGCCGTCGCCGCCCATTCCGCGGATGAGCCAGTTGACGTCCTGTTTCAGCAGGCGGCGGTATTTCTTCTTGTTGCGCTTGCTGATGGGCCGATCGAGCAGGAGGCTCCAGACACTGGCGCGCAGGCTGTGGACGTAGGTGCCCGTCTGTTTTGCGTCGTGGTTTGCCAGGGCGTCGATCAACTGCCTCATTTGGGGATGTGTTGTTTCCACCCCCGCCGAGATCAACGCGAATGCCGCCAGCGCCGACGGGCCGGTCTCATTCAAATCCGTCATCTCGGGCCGGATGAAGCCCGACTTGTGCCAGTCGATGATCAGTCTTTTGCGCACGGAGATGCGTTTTCCGTCGCGCGTCTTCACATGAAGAATGCCCCCGCGATCTTTGATCACACGACCCTGAACTGTCTTGACTTGGCCGCCTCTTTTTTTCGTGCGATATTGGATTGTGTCTTCCGGGGTGATCCGAACGAGCAGGGCTTGAATGCCCCGCTGAATCGAGCGTTCGACCCGCGCCGCATCGTTCCATTGCCCGGCGGCGGGCGATGTCCACAGCCCACATACCCACGATGCCATGATGAAAATTGAAACAAGCCGGCAATTGAGCGAAGACATGTTCATCTGTGAATCAGTTGCGTAGGATCCGCTGCGCGGATCTATTCAGGGTGTGTATGCTCGCCATGCCCGCGCTTTGCTTGGGCATGCCACCCGGGAATGGCCCGCGCTTTGCTTGGGCA
>CAYXGR010000284.1:1835-4643 GCA_964464525.1 uncultured Planctomycetaceae bacterium | reverse complement strand
TCACCGCCTCTGCGGGGGCCAGAAGACGTGGTCGTCGCCATTTTCGTCCTTGTTGTCGTCCCAGCGGCGGTGGTGGGCGCCGCCGTCGTCGGTTCCGTTTTCCGAAGATGAGTAGAGCAGGGGGCCGTTTTCGGTGAGGCGGTAGATGAAGTCCTGTTTTGAGAAGGGATCGGTTCGGGCGGTCTCGGTGTAGCGCGGGGGGAGGTCGTCGAGGGTGGCGGGCCATTGACCGGTGCGGGCGTGGTGGAGGTGGATGGCGTAGGTGAGTTGGGTGGCGCGGCGGGAGGCCTCCTGGCGGTTGAACAACTTATAGACGCGGGAGAGGGAGGGCAGGAATCCCCTGGCGACGGGATCCTCCTGCATGTAGTTGTTCGTCAATTGGCTGAGGTCGTCCGCCGTCACCTCGGGATAGCCACGGTCGGCCATCTCGGCGTAGGCGTCGTAGTACTCGATGAAGGTGTTGGTCGTCTTCCAGGGGTCGGCGGCGGCGATTTGTTCGGGGGTGACGGCTGGGCGATTGGGATCGTCGATGGTGTAGCCGGTGATCATCGCAAACCGTTCGGGGTTGAGCGTCGGTTCGCGATTGGGCTGGATCGGGCCGTAAACGTATTGGGTCATGTCGAGGGAGGCGGCGAGTTCGCCGGAGATCCATTCCGACGCCGGGGGCAGGGGGCGGTCTTTTTCGACCATGATATCCAGGGCTGTTTCCAGCTCGTCCGCGGAAAAGACATCGTGTTTCAATGCCCAGAGGGCGTTTCTATGGGTGAGGTTCTTGGTGGCCGCACTGACGAGACGCTCGATGAGGAAGTCGCCGTCGGCGAGGTGGTTGGCGCTGCCGAGTGTGGTGTCGATGGCGTTGAGCATCGCCTGCGGATCGGGGTGGCCTTCCGGTGCGCGCCAGGCATCGCCCAGGATCTGTTTGGCCAGTTTGCGATGGCCCGCCAGGCTGGGCAGCATGATATTGATCAGGAGATTCCGGCCATCCTCATTCACTAATCCGTCTTCTCCGAGGTCACTCGCGAACCTGACCCGGGGGACGTACGCCTTGATCGACGCAGCTTCGGTGTATCGAGCGAGTATGTCCGCTGCGGCAGCGGTGGATTCGTCCCATTGGGGATGCTCGGCCGGGTCCCAAGGGGCGGGAGGGCCGAAATGGCCTAAGTCGTTATTGGGGCCGAAAAAGTCCGGCCATTCGGGCCTCTCGGTGGAGGGGTCATAGGGATTGGGTATGAAGGCGTTGTAATAGTCGAAGGCGTTTTCAATCGGGGCGTCGGCATCGTAAAGGCTCTCGAACCAGGCGCGGTAGTCGATGGGGTGCCGGAAGTCCGGGACCGGGACGTCGCCGATGCAGTATTCCGGCTCGTAGTATTCTTCGTCTTCCGGCCCATCATCGAAGTTTCCATTGGCTTTACCCAACTCTGAATCGGCATCCTCATTCATGGGGTCTTCGCCCAGATCCACCCGCGTCGATGGATCGCCTCCCGTGTCGCCATCAACAAGGCCCTCCAGCGGGTTGTCCGTGTCGGCGGAAAGCATATCCCACTCCGCGTTCGTGAAGTCGTCGCCGGGTTCGTTGGCGCGGGCCGTTTGGGTTTCTCCCTCGGTGCTCAGTCGATCTTTTTCGAGATTGGAACGCCGTCGTTCGACATAGACCATGAAGTAGCTGCCGTCCGGGAGCCGGGTGACGGCGGGATCGCATGCGGCGGTGAGTCGCGGTCCCGGTTCGGGATTCCAGTTTTCACCGTCGGCCGAGAGGGCCGAGCGGATTCCGATGGGGCCGGTGGCGTAGAATCGTAATAGACTATCGGCTTCGATGGCCGTGCCCGCACGGCCGATACGATCGATGAGTAAAGGGTCTTTCTTTTGGAGTCGGGACGATCCCGTGATCGTGGCGTGGTAGCGATTCAGCTTGTCGCCTCGCCGCGTGGCATAAAGATGGGTTTGACCATTGATGTCGAGGACGGCGAGATCCTGCAATCGCGTTTTTTTATCATCGGGCCTCAGCCGGCCGTGGATTTTGAAGGCGATGGATTCTTTCTTTTTGTCTTCGTTTTCGGCTGTGTCGCGCATGCGGGCCGTGAAGATGATTTGGCGGTCCTTTTGATCGTCACAGGTGAAGTAGAGATCGACGTGTTTGTCCGGACTTCTCATCAGGGCGGGGCCGCGGGGCGGTCCGTGTCTTCGATGCAGCCCCTGAATTGCGAGGGATTTCGGCTTGCTCCAGGTTTTTCCGTGGTCGGGGGAGAGGGCGAAGCCCAGCCGGCCGAATTGTTTTCGATCGGTTCGCGGGTAATGCTCGAACACCAAAAGAAGACGGCCGTCATCAATCTGTGTGAGCGTCGGGGCGTCGGCGTAGTGAATCGAAAATTTTGGATCGGGTCTGAATTTCAGGCCGTCCGACGAGCGGGCGGCCTTGAGTGTCTGGTTCCATGGGCCCGGTCGCGTGGGCACCCACTTGGCCTCTCGGGCGGGGCGGGTGGTGGTCGGTTTGGACGTGGGCCTTGAGGATGGGGCGGCGTGGAGCGAGGTCGGGATCAGGATCGAAAGGAGAACCATCAGGGGGAGTGACTGGGACACAATCGGGCTCCTATTCGGGAATGATTGCGTGACGGCGTGCGTGCGACTCCGGCGGTATGAATCGCCCTTGGGTGGAATCGACTTCATGACATTATACCCTGATGGGAAACGTCGAAAAGTCGAAACGCTGGAACAAAACAAAAAAAAATAGCTGTGTTCAGGTGAGTTGGATATGGTTTGAAGCATGCTTACCCACCCCGATGAGGCCGGGGTGTGTAAGCATGGCACCCG
>CAYXGR010000284.1:0-1735 GCA_964464525.1 uncultured Planctomycetaceae bacterium | reverse complement strand
CCGGGGATGGTGAATGTCCATTTGTTGGCGAGGTGGGCTACACTGGCTGTTATGGAACGTGAAGAGATCTGCTCGAAATTTCTGGATGGTGTGACCTTTGACTTGTATGGGTACCAGGAGGAGGCGCTGCTGGCGTGGTTTGAGGCCGAGGGGGGGGTGATGGTCTGCGCGCCGACGGGGATGGGCAAGACGCTCATCGCCGAGGCGGCGGTCTTCGAGGCGCTGCACAGTCGGCGGCGGCTCTACTACACCACCCCGCTCATCGCCCTGTCGGAACAGAAGTATCGCGAGTTTCAGAACCTGGCCGAGGGGTGGGGCTTTGCGCGGGAGGATGTCGGGCTGATCACGGGGATGCGGCGGGTGAATCCCGACGCGGTCGTCCGGGTCGTCGTCGCGGAGATTTTGCTCAATCATCTGCTCTCGAATGATCCGGCGATGGCGGATATGGAACACGTCGATTCCGTGGTCATGGACGAGTTTCACAGCTTCAACGATCGAGATCGAGGGATTGTCTGGGAATTGTCGCTGGTCTTGTTGCCGAAGCATGTTCGGGTGTTGCTGCTCTCGGCGACGGTGGGCAATCCGCGACCGTTCGCTCAATGGTTGCGGGGGGAGCACGATCGGGATGTGCGGGTGATTCTCTCCGACGAACGGCGCGTTCCATTGGAATTCACGTGGGTGGACGACAAGCTGATGACCGAGCAACTCACGAGCATGATTTCCGAGGATGACGCGGCGAACCAGACACCGGCGCTGGTTTTCTGTTTCAATCGCGACGAATGCTGGGAGACGGCGGAGCGGATGAAGGGGCTTCCGCTGATTTCGTCGGATACACGGGTAGAGATCGAGGAATTTCTCAGCGAGCGTAAGGACGATTTTATCGAGGGTGTCGGCCCCAAGCTCAAGCAGATGCTCATTCGCGGTGTCGGGGTACACCATGCAGGGGTCTTGCCGAAACACAAGGAGATTGTCGAGGCCTTGTTTCAGAGAAAGCTCGTGCCGTTCGTTATCTGCACGGAGACGCTGGCGGCGGGGATCAACCTGCCGGCGCGGTCGGTGGTGATGAAGACGCTGCTCAAGGGCAAGACCGGCGAGAAGAAGTTGATCCTCTCGGCGGCGGCGCATCAGATGTTCGGTCGGGCCGGTCGTCCGCAGTATGACACGAAGGGATACGTCATCTCACTGGCCCACGAGGATGACGTGAAGATTGTGAAGTGGAAGGCGAAGTACGAACAGTTGGATTCCAAGTCGAAGGATCCCGGCATTATGCAGGCCCGCAAGGCGCTGGAGCGAAAGAAGCCCTCGCGGCGGCGGACTCAGCAATACTGGAGCGAGGGGCAGTTGAAGCAGTTGATCGAGGCGGGGCCGGCGAAGCTCTTCAGCCGGTCGATGATTCCCTACCAGGTGTTGATCTTTCTGCTGACGAAGACGGGCACGCTGCATGAGACGCGAGAATTTATCTCCAAACGCTTCAATGATGCCGATCGGCTTGCTCGGTTTCAGGAACAGCTTGATTTTATGCTTGTCAATATGGCATCCCTGGGCTACCTGGCGCGTAGCGAGGATGGCGATCACGTGACGCTTGATGAAAGTATTTACCGGCTGTTGAACTTTCGCAGCGTCGATCCGCTCTACGGTGCGTTTCTCGTGGAGCAGTTGGCTCGGGCCGATTTTGACGAGAAGGTGCTCGCACTGGAATCGGTTCTCGAACTGCCCGGGGTGGTGCTTCGGCAGG
>CAYXGR010000283.1:2873-4644 GCA_964464525.1 uncultured Planctomycetaceae bacterium | reverse complement strand
ACCTTCTGGGGCATCGGCTACAACCAGATGCTTCACGGACAGCACAACACCATCAGCATCATCAACCTGCACCTGCTGACCGGCAATCTCGGTCGGCCCGGTTGTGGCAGCCATTCCCAGACGGGCCAGCCCAACGCGATGAGCGAACGTCTCATGGGCGGCCTGACGGGCCGGTTGCCGTTCAACCTGCCATTGAAGAACGAGGCCTGGCGGAACCACATTGCCGACTGCTGGCGGATCCCGCGTGAACGGTTGACGCAGACCTCCGCCCTGCCGAACCCCGGCATGATCCTCGGCATGATGGAGCGTGCGCTGAAGGGCGGGCTGGACGCGATGTTCTGGATGTACACCACGCACGTTCACCTGCCCGATTCGGAGACCCTGGTCCGACCGGCCCTGACGAAGATGTTTTGTGTGGTTCAGGAAATCTATCGCCACGCGCCGAACAACCTTTATGGCGACGTGATCTTCCCCGCCGCGACCTGGGGCGAGTGGACCGGCGGCACATACATTCAGTCAGAACGACGTGTGTATATTTGTGACGGAACGCGAAATCCGCCGCCGAACTGCCGACCCGACATGGATATGGCCATCGACAAGGGTAAGGCCCTGGCGAAGGCCCTGGGGCTGCCGGCCGAGAAGATCTTCCCGTTCGAGAAAACGATCCGCATGGGCAACGGGATCATGGCCTACGATCCGGAGGACGTCTTCCGCGAGATTGTCGCGGCCAGCAAGGGCTCCGACGCGGACCTCAGCGGCATGCTGGAAGTCGAGCAGCGCGATGGAACATCGTCGTATGATCAGCTTCGCGCATTGCGGGGGATTCAATGGCCGGCGCCTACATACGAGATTGCCAAGGCCGGCGGCACGCCTCGCCGCTATCTCGGTCAGGAAGGCTGGGCCGGTCGGCCCTACGGCGATTTCAGCCACAAGGACGGCAAGGCGAAACTCAAGCTCTGTGAGCAGGACTACACCCATCTCAACGAAGTCACCGATCGGCTGATGACCTACGGCAACAAGCGGAAACCGGGACAGGGGCCTTTCTTCATCGATGACCTTCACACCGACGGCCCCAACAAGGGCAAGCCGAAGATTCTGGTCGAGGCACGCGACATGGGGCTGGTTCCGGAACTGCCGCATCTGGATGCCTACGATGACAGCTCCCTGGCATTGAAGGATCACAAAGACAAGGATCTCTATCCATTCTGGCTCGGACTCGGCGTTGTCTATGAGCACTTTCATACCGCCAAGACCATTCGCGGCGCGACGACACTCAAGCTCGTGCCCGAGCAGTACGTTGAGTTGAATCCGATGGATGCCGAGCGATTCGGCATCCGCGATGGGCAGCGCGTTCGACTGGTCACGCGGCGGGGGTCATACGAAGCCCGCGTCTCCGTCGGACTCAACAGCATGATCCGCCCGGCCCGCACCGAGGTTCCGCCCGGCTATATGTTCAGTCCGTGGAACCTGTCGGTGGCCGACAGCGCCGATCCGAAGAAGAACAAGTGGCTGGTCAACGCGACGAGCCACCGTGCGTGGGATCCGGTCAGCGGGCAGTGCGACTTCAAGAAGCTGGCGGCTCGGATTGAGAGGATGTAGTGCATAGACACACTTGTTTTTGTGGGTTTGTCGGGAAGATCGTCTTGAATACCCGGTTGTATCGCCCTTTCAGGGCTGAGTGCTTTTGATTGTGCTGACCCAGGGCGGCGCTTTGCTCTGCCCTGGGCTGACATGTTACGCCCCTTCGGGGCAATAGAGGCATGTGACCCTT
>CAYXGR010000283.1:0-2773 GCA_964464525.1 uncultured Planctomycetaceae bacterium | reverse complement strand
CCTTTGGGGTAATAGAGGCACGATCCTTTGGGGCGACCAGCATATTCAGGTGTGGTAATGCACTTGGCTGTGCCACCCATCGAATCATGTGCGACGGAACATTCGTGCAGGGATCGTTACAACACTGTGAATTCTGACGATTGTGGAGATGCTTTCATGGCGGATATAACACCCACGTGTGCGGTTGAAATGCAACACCCGAGCGATCGGGCATGGCCGGACGAGATCGATGCGATCTTGTCCAGCCCGCCAGTCAATGCGCTGCGAACCGTGCTTCGGAATGTGGGTCAGGAGATCGAACCGGTTCCGATCTTGTGGAAAACCATGCCAGGCCCTTCTTTGCGGGCGATGTTTCCGGTCTCGGGCGAGCGGATCGAGAAGGGTGTCATTGTCTCGATTGTGGTTCTGTACGATCTGAACAAAAGTCGGACGCTCTATGCCCATCCGATGCATGCGGGACCGGATGTGAACCCGCTGCTGAAACACCTCGATGGTCCGATGAATGGGCCGAAGTCTCAGCCCGGCGCCGACGGTGATAAGGCCACGCGGCGGATTCTGGAACACAAACAAGCCTTGTGGGAGCGGTTCCGCACGGAAAGCGAGACGCTGGGGATCATGGAGGCAAGTCGGCGCTGGCGGTCGGGTTACTATTGGGCGCTGCGAAGGCTATATTTCTGTACGAAATGTACTCAGTGCAAGTGGGGCCATCCGTATTTTGACGAACGTCATCAGACGGTCGATGCACCCGCCCAACTCCCCGATTCGGCTATTTCCTCCATAAAGCCGCTCTCAGCAGGTCAATCCGAAATCGTGGAGCGTATCGTGGCCAGCGAGGCCTGGCAGACCGAGGCGGCCTATGCACGCCGTGGCGACTTCACGGTCCAGACACTGCCACGGCTTCTGATTGACCTGGACGACGCGCATGTTCAAGTCATCTTTCCGATGGAAGACACTCTGCTCCAGGGAGGAAGCCTGGTGGCTCTTTCGACGATCTATCACCGAGAATCGGCTCGCGTGATCTATGCGCATTGTCTGAGCTGCGGGCCGGAGGCCGAGATCGTCTTTCTGAGGGGCGACACGGCACTGGGGCTTCCGCCACCACGGGCCGCGCACCTAGTTCAATCGGCGAGACAAGCCTATATCGACTGGCGGAAAAATGGCTGGATTCAATTCTGGCTGGATGAACTGGAGCAGGGTCTTTCAGTGGCCAGCGCGCGCTGGCGTGAATCCTTCTGGATGGCGATCGAGGATCTGTTTGGCGGCAATCTGTTGCAGCAAGTTAATGATACCCAGCCAGGGGAGCCGCTCACCGCGGACGGTGGGCAATGATTGAACGAATAACATGGCACTGACACGACGCGAATTTGTGAAACAGTCGGCCGCCGTCGGCATCACCGTCGGTGGAGGCGTGTATCTATCGGGGAAATCCCTCGGTACAGCCGGGGACTCCGCATGGGGGGCGGAGTCCTCGCCTCGGCTTCGCCCGCCGGGTGCGTTGGACGAGGAGGCGTTTCTCGCCACCTGTATTCGTTGCATGCGCTGCGTCGATGCCTGCCCGAACCATGCACTGGTTTCGGTTTCGCAGGGCGAAGCCGGCGCGGGCACGCCGACGATGCAACCGCGCAAGGCCGCGTGCATGTTGTGTCAGAGCGACGAGGGCGATTCGCTCAAGTGTACCGAGGTCTGTCCCTCCGGCGCGCTGAAACTTGTGAAGAAGGAACGGGACGCCATCCGGCAGAATGTGCACATCGGAATCGCCGAGATCGACTTGGATTTGTGCTACTCCTACAACAACTGGAGCTGCGGGGCCTGCTTTCGGGCCTGCCCGCTTGCGGGTGAGGCGATGACCGTCGGCCTGTGGGAGCGGCCGACGGTGCATCCCGAGGCCTGCGTCGGCTGCGGTTGCTGCGAGCGATCCTGTATTCGCTATCCGCACGCCATCCGCGTGAAAAAGGAGGCCGCCTCGTGAGTGCCTCCCGGCGGCAAGTCCTGCGGACCTTCGTGACCGCGGCCGGTCTGGCCCTGGTCGGCGGACTGGCGCATGTCTTTCAGCGGGCCCGGTCGATCGGCTATCCGGCCGTGAAACGTCCCTACGAAAAGCTCGCGGGACTCCTCCGCCCGCCGGGGGCCTTGCCTGAAAAACAATTTCTCGCCGCGTGTATTCGTTGCTACCGATGCCAGGATGTCTGCGGACCCGGCGCGATCCAGTTTTTTACCGAGGCCGACGGCGAATTGTATCACACGCCCTATGTCGATCCGGCCTTAGCGGGTTGCACGCTGTGTATGAAATGTGGACCGGAGTGCCCGACCGGTGCCCTGTTGCCGCTTGAAGACAAGGCCGATGCGGACATGGGTTCCGTCGAGTTGGTCGAGGATCTGTGTCTGTCGTACAAGGCGAAACGCATCCGCGAGGAACAGTCGTTGCTGATGGATCTCGGTCGGACGCCGATGGAGGTGGACGCCGTGGCCGAGCGGCGCGGCCCCTGCGGCGAATGTTTCATGTTCTGTCCGCTGCGGAATCGGGCCATCAAACTGGAGCCGGGGGCATTTCTTGCGCCGGTGGTATTCACCGAGCACTGCGTCGGCTGTGGCATGTGCGAAGACATCTGTCGAACGGTCGTCCGGGGGGAGCCGGCGATTCGAGTCGTCCGAACGCGTCGGAGGCTTGCCTTTCAGAGCCGTGTCCATCAGAGCCGCGCCCGTGAGGAAGCGGTCACGAATGCACACGCCCACCGCTCCCTTACGGTCGCGGCTCTGACAAACGCGGCTCTGA
>CAYXGR010000282.1:3114-4651 GCA_964464525.1 uncultured Planctomycetaceae bacterium | reverse complement strand
TGATGGTGTTGTGCTGTCCGTGAAGCATCTGGTTGTAGCCGATGCCCCAGAAGGTGAGGACGCCGCCGCGACCGCGCTGTCGACCCTTGATCGACGCCTCGGCCCAGGCCTGGGCGACCTTCTCGATGACTTCAACCGTCACGCGTCCCTTCTCGATGACCGCCATGCGCTCGACGACCTGCTTCGGCGAATACCGCTCCAGCACGCCTTCTTTGTAGGCCTTCCAGCCGTGGGTGTGTTTCTCCATCCACTCCTCGGACATGCAGGCCTGCGGATACTTCTTCATGATCACGTGGGCGATGGCATTGAGATAGCTGATGTCTCCGTTGAGCGTCGGGATGTGGAAGCTGTTTCGAGGGTTGATGTCCTCGAGGCCGACCACGGTTCCCGTCTTTCGCGGGTCGGCGACACTGGTCGGGATGTCGTGCTTCTGCTTGTGGTCGGCGACGCGCCAGAAGAGGATCGGATGCGCCTCCCGGGCGTTGTGGCCCCAGAAGGTGATCATGTCGGCCTCTTCGATGTCTTCGTAGCTCGTCGGCGGCGCATCCGAACCATACGAATGAAAGTACCCGGTCACGGCGGAGGTCATGCACATCCGGGCGTTGGCCTCGATGGAATTGCTGCCGATCACTCCCTTCATCAGCAGGTTCTCGATCCACTGCGCCTCCATCGTGAGCTGGCCCGAGCCGTTGAGGCCGACAAAGTTTGGCCCACGAGTCTTGATAATCTCCGCGATTCGTTCGCTGACGATGTGCTCGCCCTCCTCGTAGGAGACCTCGCGAAAGACCGAATCGTCGAATCGACCCTTGGTCGACGAGACATGGCCGCGAAGCGGATCGCTCATGTCCTTGCGGACGAGCACCTTGGTCAGGCGATCGCGATAGATCGGCTCATGGGCGTTGAGGCCCTTGATACACTGAATCCCGCGATTGGTCGGGTGCTTCTTGTCGGGGACCATCCCGACGACCTTGCCGTTCTCCGTCTTGATGAGCGTGCCGCAGCCGACGCCGCAGTACGGGCAGGCCGCCTGAAGGAGGCGCATGCCCTTGTCGCCGGGAGGATTCAAATCGGGCGCGGCCTGAGCCTCGACGAACTCATCAGGCAGAAAGGAGGTCGCCGCGACGGCGGCCCCGGTGCCCGCGGCCATCTTCATGAATTCCCTGCGGTCGAAATTTTCCCCGTACTTGACCTTGCGGTGAATCGTGCAGGGAGGTTGGGTGACATCGAGAGGGTGGTCCGGTGTGCTACTCATCGCTAAAGTCTCCTTGATGGCGTTTCGTGGTACCGGCCGGAGGCCGATGCTCCCCAGGGGGAATCACGACCGCGGTGATCAAAAGATCTACATTTTGGTTGGACGTTAAGGGTGTTTCCTGTGTATCTGATGCGCCGGGTACGGATGGGCCATGGATCGCGCCCAGGACTGCGTCATCGCCTTTCTCCACAGGATGGGTGGCACGGTCTAACGACGCAGTCGTTAGGCCGTGGGCGTTAGGACGGGTGGCACGGTCTAGCGACGCAGTCGTTAGGCCGTGGGCGT
>CAYXGR010000282.1:0-3014 GCA_964464525.1 uncultured Planctomycetaceae bacterium | reverse complement strand
CGACGCAGTCGTTAGGCCGTGGGCGTCTCGAGCAACCACAGCCTCGCTGTGCCAGACTGTGCCACCCGATCCATCGATCGACGTGCGACGGCGCACTTGCCGCGCCACACCCGGAGGCAGCGAACCGTCCCCCGCGATGAGGGATCGACTGGCCGGCAGCGTCATGGGCGAGGGCGCCAATGTGGACCAATGTCTGATATAGGCGACGATGTTATCGATGTCTTCGGCGCTCAAATCGGCGATACCCTGCATTCCGCCGCTGAAGGGCCGCATCGCCGTCCCCCGACGCCCACGGATGATCGTCGCCTGAAGAAAACCGTCGGTCGCGGCCGCGAGAAAGCCCTCGTTATTCAGTTCCGGCGCCCAGGAGCCTTTGCCCTCGTCGCCGTGGCAGCCGGCGCAGAAAGAGGCGAACAACCGGCGACCCTCAGACAGGTTCCACGGAACCACGAAGCGATGTGGAATCTCCGAGCCTGCCGCCGTCGCGAACGGCGGGGCATATTCCCACGAACGTAGATAGGCGAGCACATCGTTGATTTCGTCGCTCGTCAGCCCGAGGATCGACTGCGGCCCGCGCTTGACCGGCCGCATCTCGGTGCCCGATCGGCCGAGGGCCATCGTCGCCATGAGAAACCCGTCGGAGGCAAACCGCAGAAAGTTGGGATTCGACAGGGCCGGCCCGCTCGCCCCTTCGCCGCGCGGACCGTGGCAACCGGTACAATTGCGTGCATAGAGTTCGACGCCCTTTTCCGGCCGCCCGTGGGGTGAGCGGGCGACGCGGCGGATTTCGGGTTCGTCCTTGAATTCCAACGATCGCAGAAACGCGACGAGATCCTCGATCTGTCGTGTGCTCAGTTCCGCGATGCCCTGCCCGCCCTTGCGGAAGCCCCGCATCTCCGTCCCTTCCTTGCCGAAGGTGATCCACTCCCGAAGCATGACATCCGTGGCATTTTTGAGGAAGAGCGGATGGCTCAGTTGCGGGCCGGTCGCCCCCTCCGCGTCGCTCCCGTGACACCCCGAGCAGGTCGCGGTAAAGAGCAATCGACCCGCATCCGGATCACCCCGCTCCACGAACGATTCAGACCAATCGACCGACTTGTCCGGCTGCGTCTGCCAGGTGCGGATATATCGAACCAGCGAGGCAAGATCCTCGTTGGAAAGGTGCCGCCACGCGGGCATACCCGTCCCCGGACGCCCTTCTATGAGTGTGTTGAGCAAATATTCGTTAGAGACGACCGTCAGGAATGCCTGGGTGTTAAGCGAAGGACCGAGGTCGCCCGATCCGTCCTGCCCGTGACACATCACACAGTTGGCCTTGTAGAGAATCCGGCCGATCGATTCGGAGACGGCCTCGCAGTCATCGATCGAGATCAGTTCCAACGCGGAATCGACGTCGCCCCGCGTGGGTTGCCACGACCGGATAAACGCCAGAAGATCGCTGATCTCCTGCCCGTCAAACTCCCGCCACGCGGGCATCGCCGTATTCGATCGGCCATGGATAATCGTGTCCCGCAGAAAGGCGTCCGACGCGACGGCCAGAAAAGTAGGCGAATTCAGGCTATTGCCGATGCCGCCTTCACCGCCCGTCCCATGACACGCCGCGCAGTTGGCCCGATACAATGCCGCTCCAACTTGCACATCACCCCGCGCCGCGGAGACGCGAGAGAGATCGGGCGGAGCCGACTCCCAACGCCGTATATAGTTCACCAGAAGCGTGATCTCATCCTCGCTCAGCCCGCCTTCACCCCGCCAACCGATCATCTTCGTGTCGGGCCTGCCATGGGTGATCACATGGCGCAGATAGTCATCACTGGCAATGCCCAGTGTGTCGGACAAATTCAGCGACGGCACCATCACCTCGATCCCGCCGCGCTGTTCGACGACGATGTTCCGGACATCCCACGCATGCCCCCACGGATCGGCATCCGTCGGCCACAGACCGACGCGCATCGTGGTGCCGTGTCCCTCAGAACCGTGACAGGCCGAACAGAACATCTTGTAGAGCGTCTCACCCCGAACAGGAGCGACCTCGCGCTGCTTGCGAGGGTTCGGCATATGACCGGCCGGCGCGGTCTTCCGGTGCAGGCTCATCATGTAGCTGGCCAGATCGCGGGCGTCGGCGTCGCTCAGGCCGTAGTCGGGCATCGTGGTGTCGGGCGAGACCTGGCTCGGAAGCTTGAAGTGTTCGAACAACCACTCCTCGACGGTGTGCTCACCGTGGATGTGGGCAAAGTCAAAATCGTGCTTCGTCTTGTCGCCCACGTAAGTGATATCCGGCCCAAGCACCCCACCCCGGCCACGATACGTGTGGCAACCCAGGCAACCGAGTTCGACGACGTGCCGCTTCCCCCGCTGAACGGCATCGGCGCCCGACAATGAGCGGCGAAGGGATGATTCGTCGATCGGCAACGGCGCGGCCGCATCATGATCCGATGAGCCTGCGAACAGATCGGCTTCGCCGCCATAGAGATCGATCTCGGAATGACACCGACCGCAGCTCGTATACACAGCCCGGTCACGCAACATCGGCGATGGGCTGTGCGGCACGGGGATCCATTCAGATTCACCCTCCGCACCGGTCACAGTGGACCGCGACCAACCGTGCGCCTGATCCTTCAGGATGGCACGGCCCTGACCCTGATGACAGATCGTGCAGCCAAACTTTTCCGTCGGGTGATGCCTGAGCAGTTCCCCGGGATGGGTTCGCAAGGGCTGATCCGCATCCGCCATCGAGGGGTTTTCCACGCCGATATGGCAAGTCGTGCAACGATCGATCGTCCCCAGTTCCTTGAGATAGAGCTGTTGATGCTCGATGTTGAAGGACTGCGCGGCGCGGCGGCTGCGATCATCGGTCGCCGAGGCCAGCAACACGTCTTGATAGTCCCCTTGGATCTCTCGCCATTCCCCCCGCGCATTCTCCTGCCAGGCCGCGGATGCCAGGATCAGCAGCGAGGCCAGCGAACTGACCAGCAGCACGACCTTCATGAGCTTGACTTGTTGATTGTCCATCGTGT
>CAYXGR010000281.1:0-4670 GCA_964464525.1 uncultured Planctomycetaceae bacterium | reverse complement strand
AGGAACCGCCGGGATTGTTCAAGCGTAAAGGCCCCCCGTTCGCAGAAGACGTCGGCAAACTCGGCCAACCCCTCGTCGCGGATCGTGCGCAGCACGGCCTCATCGGTGATCGTGTCGAGGAACGCATCCGCCCGCCCCGCGTATTCAGGCGGGATCGTGTGGGCACCGAGAAAAGTAGGCACCAGTTCGACGGGCGTCTCCGCATCAAGCCGACGAATGGCCCGCAGCGTCTTAATCTCATCCTCCGGTGTCAGGCCATAGCCGCTCTTCGCCTCGATCGTCGTCGTACCCGATGCCAGCATCCGCTCGAGACGCGGTCTGGACTCGGCGACGAGATCATCAATACGCGCCGACCGCAGGGCACGAACCGAATTGAGAATCCCCCCCCCCGCCTCGAGAATCTCGATGTAACTCGCCCCCCGGATGCGCTGTTCGAACTCGTCCTCGCGTGAACCGGCGAAAACAACATGGGTATGACAGTCGACCAGCCCGGGCACCACGGTCCCGCCGCCGGCGTCGATTCGCCGATCGAACGGGCCGGTGGGAGCCTGATCAGCGGGTCCGAACCAGGCGATGCGTCCATCCTCGATCAACAGGGCGGCATTCTCGACGATCGGCGGCGAGGACAGTCCCGCTCCACAAACCGGACCGGGGGGCACGGCAACGAGTTGCGCGATGTTTTGTATGAAGATTTTCACGATTGCGTATCAAGATAATCGCAAGTGTGCCACTGATTCAAGCAGTGCAATCAGAGCCGCGACCGTAAGGGAGCGGTGGGTATGGACTCACAGCGATCGTTCAGGCGACATTACATCGGCAACGTGTCATGATCCAGGTGTCCAGTGATCGTTCTGGGAGGATGTGCGTTGACCGCTCCCTTACGGTTGCGGCTCTGATGGAATCGGCCCTCGTGCTGGATCGAGAATCCCTTCTCGGCCCTCCTTCCCTCGCGATTCCATTCACATGCTTATCAATGCGAACGATTCAAACCTATTCGTTCAGCGTTTTCTCAAAAATGATCAGGTTGTCGTGGCGGTCCTGGTCCCAGCGGACGCCGACGATCTTGAAATCCATGGCGACGGCCATGTGGATGATGGGTCGATGACTGTTGTGGCATTCCATACGAATGTATGGATACTCGTGCTCGGCAGCCCAGGCACTTTGGGCCTCGTGAAGTTGCGAGGCGATCGACTGTCGCCGATAGTCCGGCAAGACTCCGGTGAGCCACGAGAAAAAGACGGTCGGCTTGAGCTCGAAGCCGGTGGCGAAACCGACCGGCCGGCCCTCGACGTTGGCAACGAGCAGCAGCGGATTGTAGCGACCCACCAAGCGGCGTCGGAAGAATTCGACGTCCTGTGGCGGTCGAAACATGTCATTAAAAAGATCGGCGATGATGGGCAACTCGCCCGGTCCGACCACTACCACTTCCGCATTGGCCATGATACTCGTTCCTTGACAAACAAATCGCTCGAAACTCCCCCACGAGAGAATCAGTCCACCGCAAAACAAGGTGGAGTCCGCCTCGGCGGGAGATTCCCACGACCATCATGATAACACAATAGGGGTGAGAACGCACAGGAGCCGCTTCAAAATGGGGGAATATTGGACAACCCGAAAACTCGGAACCCTGATGGGCTTCGGGCGAACGCGCGGGCACTCAGACTCCCTTTTCGGTTGTCTTCATTCCGCGGCTCATCGTACCGTTCTCAATTCCAATAGGAGTGTCAACCCGGCTGCGGAAGCGAGCCGTCGGAAAGCCCGTCGGGCAATTCCGGCGCTGGCGGTTGTACGACCGGCATCGCCCTGGGCAGAGACGGGGGATTGGCCTCATCCTTGAGCAATCCGGAGAGGCTCGGTTTGTCGAGCGATTCCCCTCGGCAGAGCCGTTCCACCTCCTCGGCGTCCAACGTCTCATATTTCAGCAATGCCTGCGCGACGGCCTCGACCTTCTCCCAGTTGTCATCCAGCAGTCGCTGGGCATCCTGGTAGGCCGCATCGGCATAGCTGCGGATCTCCTCGTCGATGATCTTGCCGGTCACGTCCGAATAGGGTTTGTCGAAGACCATCTCGTTGCGGTCCATGACCGAATATTTCACGAAACCGAGCCTGTCGCTCATGCCCCACTCGAGAACCATGGCCCGGGCGAGGCGCGTGACCTGTTCGATGTCCATCGCCGCGCCGCTGCTGATATCGTTCGAGAAGCGCTTCTCGGCGATACGACCGCCGCACATCACGCGAATAGTCGCCGTGAGCCACTTCAGGCCGTAGCCATAGCGATCCTTGTCGGGCAGGGCCATCGTCGCACCCAACGCCTGGCCGCGTGGGATGATCGTGACCTTGTGAAGCGGATCGGCGTCCTCCAGCATGACCTGAAGAATGGCGTGGCCGGCCTCGTGATAGGCCGTCGCCTTGCGCTCCTTCTCCTCGATCGCACGGCTCTTGTTCGACCGGCCGAACCGTGTCTTGTCGCGCGCCTCCTCGAGATCGTCCATCTCCACCATGTCCTTGTCCTGCATGGTTGCGATGATGGCGGCTTCGTTGATGATGGCGGCGAGTTCGGCGCCGCTGAACATCGGCGTTCCTTGCGCGAGGCGCATCATGTCCACGTCGGGAGACATCTTGATCTTGCTGGCGTGAACCTTCAGGATCTCAAGTCGGCCCTTGATATCCGGCAGCGGCACATAAACGGAGCGGTCAAACCGCCCCGGTCTCGTCAGTGCGGGATCGAGGATGTCGTCGCGGTTCGTCGCGGCGATCACGATCACCTGATCCGAGGTTTCAAATCCGTCCATCTCAACAAGAATCGCGTTGAGCGTCTGCTCACGCTCATCGTGACCGCCGCCGCCGTAGGCCGCGCCGCGCCGACGCCCGACGGCGTCAATCTCATCGAGGAAGATGATGCACGGAGAATGTTCCTTGGCCGACTTGAACAGGTCGCGAACCCGCGAGGCGCCCACGCCGACAAACATTTCCACAAAGTCGGCACCGCTGATCGAGAAGAACGGCACGTCCGCCTCGCCGGCCATGGCCTTGGCCAAAAGCGTCTTGCCGCAACCGGGTTCGCCAACCAGGAGCACTCCGCGAGGGATCCGCCCACCGAGCCGCTGAAACTTCTTGGGATTCTTCAGGAACTCGATGATCTCGGTGACTTCTTCCTTGGCCTCGTCGATTCCGGCGACATCCTTGAAGGTGACGCTGGTCAGTTCCTTGTTGGTGATCTTGTGGCGGGAGCGGCCGAAGTTGCCCAACATCCCTGCGCCGCCTGCCGACGAACGAAGTTGTCGAAACACGACGAACCAGATGAACGCAAAGATCAGCAGCCAGGGAATAATCCCCAACAACATCGTTATCCAGGGTTCACTGCTGCGCTTGTACTTGACGGTGGTTTCCGGGCAGACCTCGCGAAGGCGCAATTCGATATCGCTCACGTTGGCCATCGTGTTATAGAGAACGCGGAACTCCTGTGACTCCGCCTTCTTGCCCGGTCCACCGCTCGACTGCTTGCGGTAGCGGCCCTCGATGGCGTCGTCCCGGATGATGACCTCGGCGAAAGCGTTTTCATCGGCCTGCTGCCAGAAGGTGTCGATGCTGATTTCCTTGGGCCGCGCAACGCCGTTCGACACCACCATGACAATCATCAACGCGATTAGGACAAACCCGATCCAGCTCATCATGCCTCGGGACATGCGCATGCGCGGAGGCTGAGGCTTGCCGGGCTTGTCGCCGGGTGTCGGGTTGTCAGGTTGTCGATCTTGATCCATCATGCCGATTGGGTCCCATAAGACCGTTTCCCGTGACGATACTCGTCCACGGATTGTTCATCCACTTTATCCAACGATACCAGACTCTATCGGATTATAGTCGGGGCCCCAGTATTACCAATCGTCGGATTCGAGCGTTTCGACGATTCTTTCGGCCATTCGGTCCATGTTCACCTGCATGCCGTGATGGAACCCTTCTCCCACCGGCGGAATATAGTCCACCACCTGCACGAATCTTGGACGATTGACCAGGATCTCGTTGGTGCGTAGATCCTTCCATTGGAAGCTGACGATCACGGTCGCCGCCGTCTGGCGGGGGCGGACAGTGGCGAAATCACGGCCGATGGTCCCCTGACGAACCTCCTGGATCTCACCGGTCAGTTCGGTATCGGCCCGCTCGCGCTTGGCCAGCTTGAAAGGGGTTTCCGACTCGATCCGCTTGGCCAGGGCCTCGGTGAGCTGCAATTCGAGATCCCGCCGAAATTCGCGCGAGCCGAAGACCGGCAGCGCGATGGTCCGAATACGGTCATCGCCGGCGTTTTGGGTGCGATAATGAGTCTGGCGATCGGCGGAGTATCCGCAGCCGATCGGCAACAAAACCGCCAAGGCCAACAATGGGCAAAGTTTCACTCTATTCACGAGCGTCGCCTCATGCTGATTCGGCTGGTTCCATCCTGGAATCGCCGCTCGAATCCAACTGCCATGATCTCGAACCAGTCAGTCCGAGATTCACAATCAGGCTGGGATTATACCCCCCATCGGACGGGAAGCAATGTCGGGTATTATGGCCCGGCATCGAGGGGGCCATGACAGAATCCGAGGATTCCAAGCCGACTTCAGTCGGCAGTTTTTTTGTTTGCCACCGACTTCAGTCGGTGGTATGCACCCCTCACAATGACCCTCAGCCGG
>CAYXGR010000280.1:3076-4676 GCA_964464525.1 uncultured Planctomycetaceae bacterium | reverse complement strand
CGGGATCATGACACTCTGCCGATGGAATGACGACTGCACGATCGCTGTGAGTCCACACCCACCGCTCCCTTACGGTCGCGGCTCTGATCTTTCGGTGAGAAATGCGGACTGGAAGTCCGTGGCTCTTCGCGATTCGCACCGGTTGGAAACCGGTGCCACAGTTCGGTGTTATTCGGCGCCACGGAAAAAATGGTGGGCGATGCCTACCCTACGACGACTGCCCGTTCTACGGAATGATTCGGGCGAGGTAGGCTGGGGCGTTTTGCATGCCCATGGGGAATACGGATGGGCTGAGGGGGGCGGTTTTGAAATCCTGATCGGCGAGGAGGGTGCTGGCGGTTCCGGTGTTGTCCATCAGGGCGGTGATGTCGGCGACGTGGTTCAGGCCGAGGAGGTGACCGGCCTCGTGGGCGCCGACGTTGCCGATGGCGACGGCGATGCCGTCGACCGAGGGCTGCGTGGCGAAGGGATCGTCGAATTGATTCGTGAACACGATTCCGTCGTCACAGCGGTCGATATTGCCCTGGTCGACTCCGTCGGCGACGCCGAACTTGGTCGTGCTGAAGGCTCCGAAGTGGAGGGTGCTGAAGGTGCCCGGCACGAGGCTGGGGTTGGTGTCGGAACTGACGATGACGAGACCGGTGCCGGTGAAGTTTTCCGTAATGACGGCGACGATGCGATTCTTGATGGTGAGCGTCTGGCCGGCGTAGGCAGGATCGATGTCGTTGGCGTCGAACGCCGGGAGATTGAAGGTACCCTCGTTGACGATAGTGACATTGCCCCCGGCGAAGTTGAGCAGGAGGGTCTGGACAGGCGGCGTCGGCGTCGCGCCGCCGCGCTCGATGCGCACCGTACCCTGGTAGTCGCCACCCGTATTGTCCAGGAAGAACTTGGCGACGGCGAGGAAATAGTGCGAATCGCCGACGGAGACGACATCGTTGATCGCCGAGCCGAAGAGACCGGCACCGAGATCGACGTCGTCATTCAGAGCGAAGAGTTCCGCGCTGTTGTCAAAGACGGCGGCGGTGGGGTCGAGGGCGCTGGTTGCGGCGGCATCGACGGTGATGATGATCCGATCGCCGGGCGAGACAGGGCCGAGATCAAAGAAATCGGTCTGGTTGCCCACGATGGAACCGTTGATGGCGGCGTTGCTGTTTGCGTCGTAGGTCAGGACAGTGGCACCCGCGAAGGTGCCGGTGGCGGGAGTGGTCCCGCCGGGGAGTCCGGGCATCGTCGTCCCGCAGCTTGAACCCATGGCCGCGAAGAGGGCCAGGACCGAACACGTGGTGACGAGGATGGGATGGAAACCGGGGTGTCGGGGGATGGTGAGGAAACGACGGTCGTGTCTCGTGTGATTCTCAGTGCGATGTGCGTTCAGGATCGAATCCATGGCTGCCAATGGAACCCCCTTCCCCGTGATCGGGCTTCGGCGAGGATGACACGGTCGCTTGACCGCTCTCATGTATACATCGTCCCGGCGGGCGGTGAAATCGCGGGGAACCCCCAGAACATGTTCAAGTATTGTTATCCTTTTCGGTCGGGTCAAGTGAAGGAGGTCCGGATAGGGGTGAAAAACACCCGATAACGGAGATATCTTCCC
>CAYXGR010000280.1:0-2976 GCA_964464525.1 uncultured Planctomycetaceae bacterium | reverse complement strand
GCGTTGCCACGGTTCCGTGTGGGGGGTATCGTTCGTGTGAATCGATGGCGTGTCCAATGAGATACGCTGTCGACAGATCGACATCGACCATTCATGACTGTCTTGCGACCGAAAGGAGTCGGATTGTGATTCATCGCATTTTGCTATCCACATTCATCGTGCTTGCGTTTTCGTGGCATTCGGGGTGTCAGCAACCCGATCAGCCGTTGCCGCTGGAGAAGGTCGAGAAGAACTACGATCGTGCGCTGCCGCCGGGTCAGTTTGCGCTGCGGAAGGTGACAGATCCTTCAAAGTACCCTAATTTCGGCGAAGCGTGGTATCGAGCCAAGGGGATCGATCTCCGCAAAAGTGTACTCAACAGTCTGGAGTATCTCGAGGCGCCGTCGAGCCGGACGTACTATCCGATGGGGCCGATCACGCACGAGCTGGCACAGTCAAGCCTCCGGCAGTTTCTCGATGTTCTCGACCATGCGGAAAGTCCGGAGGTGCTGGATCAACTGATTCGCGACCGATTCGACGTGTACACGTCGGTTGGTTGGGATGGCTCGGGAACGGTGCTGTTCACCGGCTACTACTCGCCGATTTTCGAGGGCAGCCTGACACGGACGGAGCAGTTTCGATATCCGCTTTACAAACTGCCGTCTGAAATCGAGAAGGATGCAGAGGGAAACGTTGTCGGCGGGCCGTGGTCGAACCGGGAGGAAATCGAGCGGAATCATCTGCTCGAGGGCAACGAGATCGCCTGGCTGGGCGACCGGTTCGAGGCCTATGTCTTCACGGTGCAGGGATCGGGCTTCATCCGGCTGCCGGATGATTCTCTCCATGAGATCGGCTACGCGGGTCATAATGGACATGAGTACACATCGATCGGCAGGGCGCTGGTGGAGGATGGCAAGATCGATCGATATCGGTTGTCGCTTGCCTCGATGATTCGCCACTTCAAACAATATCCGCAGGACATGGACACCTATTTGTATCAGAACAAGCGGACGGTCTTTTTTCAGGACTCTCAGGGCGGTCCCTACGGGTGTCTGGGCAAGCCGGTGACGGCCTATCATACGATCGCCACGGACAAGGAAATCTTTCCGAGGGGTTGCCTCGCGTTTGTGGACACACGGATTCCCAATCGGGATGAATCGCGCGGCCGATCGCGGGCATTTCGCTGTTTCGCGCTGGATCAGGATCGGGGGGCGGCGATCCGCGCACCGGGCCGCTGCGACATTTACATGGGCGTGGGCGACGAGGCGGAGAAGATCGCTGGATTCCCGCCGAGCGAGGGGCGACTGTATTATCTCTTCGCGAAGGAGGGAGTCGAGGAGGTGGAGGCGGAAGCGGTGACCGCGACGATGGATGGGGGGGGTAGCGAATAGCGAATTGCGAATGGCGAATAGCGAAAGGACTTCTCATCATTGCGAATCTGCACGGTGCCCGCCCTGTGATTCACCTTGTGTTGTGATGACCGTTGCGATTCGACGTGGACGATGTGCGAAGCCCCGCAATCAATTCATATGATCCCACAAGCCAATCGCCGGCGCGGTTTGGGGCAGGTGTTTACCCCGCGACCGGTGGCGGATTGGATGGTGGGTTGGGCGTGTGCGGGGCGGCCGAGGCGGATTCTGGATCCGGCATTGGGCGGCGGGGTGTTTGTCGATGCGATGGAAGGGCTGTTCGACGAGGTGAGGGGTTCCTCCACGCCATGCGTGGATGTCTTCGATATCGACACGGGACTTATATCCACTTTCAAGAAGGGCACACGTTCGATCAAGGTGCGATGTCGGCACGCCGATTTCATATCCGCGACGATCCGGGGCCACTACGACGCGATCGTCGCCAATCCGCCCTATGTTCGACATCATGAGATGGACTACCCGGATTCGGTGCTGCGGCGGTATGACCGGTTGTGCGGCCGGCGGCTGAGCCGGATGACGAATCTGTATGCCCTGTTTCTCGTCCGTATCTGGAATCTGCTGGCGCCGGGTGGTCGGGCCGCGGTGATCACGCCGGCCGAATGGCTCAATGCCGACTTCGGCCGGGCCATCAAGTCCACTCTGCTCGATCAGAATGCGATCGATGCGATCCTGCATTTTGATCATTCGGCCCGCGTCTTCGATGACGCCCTGACGACCGCGGCGATTACGCTGCTTCGACGCGGCCGGGGCAGCCGGGCGGCCGTCACGTTGGCGCGGGTGCCCGATGTCGAATCGCTCCGGGGGATGGATCTGAAGCGTGGCATCCGGATCGCGCGGCGGGAGCTGGATCCGGCCCGGAAATGGACGCCGCTGTTTTCGGAAACGTCCGCGGCATCGGTTCGACTTCGCTTGCAACAAGGGCCGACTCTGGACTCGATTGCCCGCTGCAGCCGGGGGATCGCGACCGGGGCGAACGGTTTTTTCACGCTGAACGAATCGGATCGGCGACGGCACGGGCTGGACCTGCGCGATCTGTCTCCGTGCATCACCAAGGCGCAGCAGGTGTCCGGCGACAAGTTGACGACCGCCGGTATGCGCCGTCTGGTGGCATCCGATCAGCGGGTGTATCTGCTCAATCCACGTCAGCGTCTGACGGCCGCCGTGAAGCGCTATCTCGCGGAGGGCGAGCGGCTCGGGGTTCACAAGCGCTATCTGCCATCGCACCGATCGGTCTGGTATCGACCGGAGCGGCGCTCACCGGCGCCGCTCTGGGTATCGGTGTTCGCGCGGGGGGCCTTTCGGTTTGTGCGGAACACGGCTGGGGTGTTGAACCTGACGGCGTATCACGGGATCACATTGCGGGAGCCGAATCCACGACGGGTGCGAGCACTGTTCGATTATCTGTGTGGCCCCGAGGCGCGGGATGCCCTGCGACAGCACACCCGCATCTATGCCGACGGCCTCTTGAAGGTCGAGCCACGGGATGTGCTGGCGCTGCCGATTTCGACAGAGCTTGTTCGCCTGTGCCGGCCGTAGTTGGGGCAGATCCGGTCAGAGCCGCGACCGT
>CAYXGR010000279.1:0-4681 GCA_964464525.1 uncultured Planctomycetaceae bacterium | reverse complement strand
AGCATGGGCATGAGAACCAGATTCATGATGGCGTGGAAGCCCTGAACCGAATCCATCATCCACGCCATGCAGAAACCCAGACCGGTCACGGCGACGGCCACGAGGAGCATCGTTCCGAGGGACGCCAGGATGGCGGGGAACGTCAACGATATGCCTGCCAGCGGGGCAAGGAGCAGGAAGATTGCCGCCTGGGCGACCGCCAGCGTGGTCGCGCCGAGCACCTTTCCGAAAACGATAGACGACCGGGGGACCGGGGCGACGAGAACCGACTGTAGAAAACCCTCGCTGCGGTCGTCGATGATTGAGATCATCGAAAAAATCGCGGTGAACAGGAGAATTGCCGCGATTGCCCCGGGATAGGAGTATTCGAGGTATGAGGGGGAATCCTTTGCGGAGTCGATCGCGAAGGAGCGACCTAGGCCGCCGCCGATCAGCAGCCAGAAGACCAGCGGCGTTCCGAACGCGCCGATGACGCGGCTGCGCTGCCGGAGAAAGCGGACGATCTCCCGATGCCAAAGGGTCCGACAGGGCCAGTAGAACCCCGGCCTCGTGGGAATTGAACCGCTTGCGTCATTCATCGTCGGAGGACTCCTCAGAGGGTGACGCTTCCTCAAAACGTCGACCGGTCTCGTGCACGAAGACGTCTTCGAGCGTCGGCCTGCCGAATGTGACGCTTCGGATCTCGTCGCCGAATCGATTCATGACATCGGTCACAATCGACGGGCCGGAATCGGTTTCGATCCGAACGGCCCCGTTGAGGACGGCGGCTTTGCAATTGAGTTCCCGGGCGATTCGATCATTCAGACCCGGCGGATCCGCGCATTCGATGGTCACGCAATCACCGCCGACGCGCCGCTTCAGGTCGTCCGGGGATCCACAAATAACCAGCCGGCCGCGATCGAACAGAGCGAGCCGGTCGCACCGCTCCGCCTCCTCCATGTAATGCGTGGTCAACAGGAGGGTCATGCCATGGTCCCGTTGTAGCAATTTCAAATAGTCCCACAGTTCCTTTCGGGCGCGGGGATCGAGACCGGTGCTGGGTTCGTCGAGAATCAACACGGATGGTCGGTGGAGCAGACACTTGGCCATTTCGACGCGTCGCTGGAGGCCTCCGGAAAGGGTCTTGACGAGATCCTTCGCGCGATCGGCGACGTGGAGTGCGGCCAAGACCTCACCGATTCGATCTTCAAGCATCCGGGCAGTCAGTCCGTAGAGATGGCCGCCGTGACGCAGATTTTCGACCGTCGTGAGGTGCGGATCGAGGCTTGGAGACTGAAAGACAACGCCGATAGAAGCTCGAACAGAATCGCGTTCGTTTACGACATCGTGGCCACAAATGGAAGCAGTCCCGCCGGCGGGTGCGAGCAGGGTGGTCAGAATGCGAAAACAGGTGGTCTTGCCGCTGCCGTTGGGACCGAGCAGGCCGAATGACTCGCCGGGGGCGACATTGAAGCCGACACCGTCGAGCGCGAGGTGATCTCCGTAGAGAAAACGAAGCTTGTTGACAGTGACAACGTGGGGCAAGGGTAACGCATCCTGGTTCGAACAAGTTTGAGTCCGTGAATGGACGCGCCTATTGTGTGCCGACGAGGGTGAAACGTCAAAAAGTCCTGTTCATGCGTCGGGGGAGTGTTATGCATTCTTACACGCACCGGTTGGAAACCGGTGCCACAGGCTGGTTTGTTGCGGCCCTTCGGGGCGACCCACATTTTCAGGCGTGGTGGTGCGCTAGCCGGGAATCCAGTCTAGCATCATGAAGGCCATGAGCAATGGGAGATAGATGATCGAGGCGATGAGCATCGTTCGTGCTGCATAACGGGTACGGGCGGCGGCGAATCGTACCGCCACTATCAGAAGACCAATACCGAGCATGGCGGCGGCTACGAGGTAGCCCGGCCCGGCCAATCCCATGAGGGTTGGCATGAGGGAAACAAGCAGAAGCAGACCGGTATAACCGAGGGTCTGCCGCCCGGTGGATTCTCCGGTGGGATCGACGACCGATCGCATTCGATATCCGGCACGGGCGTAGTCATCGCGATGGAGCCATGCAATGGCGAAGAAGTGGGGCAATTGCCAGACGAAGAGGATGATAAAGAGCAGCCAGGCGGCCAGGTTCAATTCTCCTCGGGCGGCGGCATAGCCGATCATCGGGGGGATCGCCCCGGGCACGGCCCCGACGAGGGTGTTGAGCGGGGTGCGGCGTTTGAGCGGGGTGTAGGCGAAGACATACAGCAAGAGGGTGAGACCGGCCAGTGCCGCGGCCAGAAAATTGACCAATGTCAATAGATAGACGAAGCCGACGGCGGCCAGGCTGATCGCGACGGCGAGGGCCTCGGTGGGGGTCATCCGACCGGCCGGCAGGGGACGATCTGCCGTGCGGCGCATCAGGCGATCGTAGTCGCGCTCGATCACCTGGTTCAGGGCATTGGCGGAAAAGGCGACCAAGGCGGTGCCGATGACGGTGTGGCACAGAGTCAGCACATCGAACGGGCCATCCGTCGCGAGACAAAAACCCACGGCCGTGACCAACAGAACGAGCAGGCTGAGCCGAACCTTGGCCAACTCGCAGAAGTCGGCAAAGCGACTTCGAGAATCGGTTTCCGTCTCAACACCGGCGGGTGACAACAACCCCGAAGACACGACTCCGGCGGGGAGGCTCCCATCGCGTTGCTCCATCGGGGAATTCATGCGGTCACCCCCGTCAGGGCCGTTGGAGCCGGAACCGCGGAATCTCGCACGGGAAGCGGCAGCAGACTAAAGACCCGGATGGTCAATAACCAGCAGGTGGCGAGTGTTGCAGCGCCGACGGCGACATGCGCCGTCGCGATGGCCGCGGACCTGCCCGACCAGACGGTCCAGGCGCCGAGACCAATCTGGACAAGCAGCAATAGGATTACCATCCTGGCGGGACGGCGGAGTACAGGGCTCACGCCATGCCGACGCAGGAGCATCGTTGCGGTTGTCAGAATCATCATCGTGACCAGTATGGCTCCGACGCGATGAACCATGTGAAAGACAATCTGTTGCGCGGAGACGGCCGGCAACTGGTAAAGAAACGCGCGGTCCTGGTTGTAGGACTCGATCGCGCCGGCACTCAGATCAGGAACAAGTTGTCCGTATGCAAGGGGAAAGTCGGGCACGGCGAGGCCCGAGGCGGTGTGTCGCATCAGGGCGCCGAGCAGGAGCTGCACGAAGACGATCACCACGGTCGCGATACACATCTTGCGGATGAGACGGTGACCGACGGAGGGTGATTTCGCGGTCCGATGTTTCCAACTTGGCGAGGTGAAGACCGCGATGGAGACGACGATACAGAAAAAGGTCTGGGCAAGGCATGCGTGAAAAACAGAGACTGGAGTGGGTAACAGGTACAAAACGGTCAGCCCACCGAGGACTCCCTGACCAATGACCGTCAGCAGGGCAATCCATCCGAGCCTGCGGACCCAACGCCGAGGCTCAACCCATTGGAGCCACGCGGCAAGGACGATTGTCAGAAAGCCCACAGACGAGGCGATCAGTCGATGGCCATGCTCGAAAACGATGCCCCCGACCCATTGACTGATGGGAAAGGTGAACATGTTCTGTCCGTAGGTGTTGGGCCAGTCGGGGACGGAGAGACCGCTGCCGGTGCTGGTGACCATGCCACCGGCAACGATTAGAAACAGGGTCAGGCATGCGAGAAGGACGGCGAATCGGTGAAGCCGCGGATTCTCCTGTGGGGAACGATCGGAGGGGGGAGCCGGTATTGTGGGAGGTCTGTTCATCAACGGCGATGCACTAATTGTGGAACCGATATCAGGGCAAGGGCATTCGTCGTGCCCGAACAATCCAGGTAACGACAATGCCGGCGACGCCGAGGAGCAGGGTGTAGGTCAGGATGGCGAGGAAGATGACGCCGGCCGCGGCGCCCTTCGACAATTCCGAGTCCGGGTTTCCCTGGCAGACGGAACAGGCCATCACATCGGCGGCGGAAGCCCAGCCCATCATGAGTAAGGCCAACGCCGTAAGGAATCGCTTGAAGACAGGCCGCGGGAGGTTCATCGCATCACCCACAATCTAAACGTAGCTGAACTTTTTGAGCTTTTTCAAAAACCAGAGGCCATAGATGGCCAGTATAAGGGAAGCAGCAAAAGAGGCGACCCCCATCAGGAGCGACGTCCGATCGCCGCCGGCCTGGTAGTCTCGTACCCCCCAGATGCCGAAGGAGAGTGCCAGCAGGATCGCCACCGCGACGAAAAACACGTGGAATGCCTTGAGTGACATAACTACTCTCCAGAGATTCCATTGCCAAACTTGATCAGACCTGGCCCCTCCTCAAACAACGTCAGCGAGGGCAGGAGGAGCAGGGCGACGAAGAAAAAGGCACACAACGCCAGGATCCAGAAAATCATACCTCTTTCGGAGATCAGGTGCATGAAATAGCAGGCCACCAGCGAGCCTTTGATCCCCGCGATGAGCAAGGCGACTGCTACGGCGAAGGGAACACTGAGGTGAAACCGCGAGACACCCACTGTCAGCAGGGTGAGAACCAGCAGGCCGCCGAACACCATGTAATAGATTTTGAGGTGTTTTTTTATGTCTTCGGCCGATGACGCCATGAACGAAACTCCTAGAAACTAATGCACGCACCGGTTGGAAACCGGTGCCACAGTTTTACGTTATTTTCGCACCGGTTGGAAAC
>CAYXGR010000278.1:0-4719 GCA_964464525.1 uncultured Planctomycetaceae bacterium | reverse complement strand
TGGGCATCGGCTCGGTGCCGAATTCCTCGAAGCGCAGGATCTTCTGCGTGAAGGGTTGCGCACCGAACATCGGACTCGGCCGACTGTTCGTGGGGATGTTGAAGCCACCCCCGCTCTGCTGCTGGTCTGCCGGCACCGAATTGTTTTCACCGGCATCGATAAACGTGCCGGTCGTGCCCCCTTCAAACGCACCCAAATTCGCCTCTGGGAGACCTTCGGGTAAATCCCCAAAGATCGGACCCGTCGGAAGGGATGGATCAGGCATGCCCGATCCACCTCCGATGGCGAAGGTGATGGCAAAGCTCACCACGGCGAGCGAAACCAGCAAGTAGCTCAGCCCCGGCGATCCGAGTACCGATCTTACCGTTCGGGGAGAGTGGCCCGTTCGCTCCTCGCGCGGACCGTCCGATTTTGATGATAACATGATAGAATTCCCTCCAAACTATCGAGCCCAAATGAGACAAAAGTCGCGTCCGTGGCCGGCCACAAATCCAATCCAATTTATTCAAATTGGCACACCCGAACAGTGGCACACGAACAAAACCACTTTCCCGCAAACTTGAAGCCACGCGACTCCGAATTTCGATTTATAGGGCTTTCCTTTTTGGATATACATCTGTATCTATATTGAATAAAAGGAGTTACGGATCGATATTAGGACCGGCCCGAAAACGAGTCGACTGTCAGCGGCACTGCAAAGGCGCGGCAAACCCGAATTTGTCTCTGGTAGAAATAGGAAATCCTGAGAAATGAGGAATTGCTGAGGTGAAGAACCGCATCAAGAACGATCACAGGCCATGTGCCAAACGCGCATACGCACACGGCGAGTCATTCATTCCATGTTGTTTGACAGTTGGGGAGCATGGGTGCCCCATCCTTTCTCCAAAGAAGGGATGGGGAATAATCATTCAATCCAAATATGGGTTCCCCATCCATTCCCAAAAATGGGGAGCATCGGCGTCCCGCCGGTCGTTTTTTCAAGGGTGAGAGATGCGGCAGAGATGCGCGAAGGGATCAACCCCCGGCCTTCACCTCGACAAACCGGGAGACGCTGTTCAAGTCGCGAATCAGTGCCGACGTGGCAAAGATTTGGCACCCATCGCCCTTCTTGGGCTGAACGAGACGCGGAGCCTTGGGGCGAACCATCCAGATGCGCCCCCCGCGCTGTCGACCTTCCATGTGAAGGGTACGAAGTTTCTTACGGAATACTCGGGTCTTTCGATGGATCGGATCCCGGGCAAAGACACGGGATAGGGTCTTGGCCGCGGCCTCATTGGTGGGATCGGCCGTCACCGTGACCTGTAGTGTATTGCCGGGTTTCGCGTCGATCGACATCTCAGGCTCCTTACAATGATCCGAAACCCCCAAGTCTAGCATCTTCCCGGAACAATGCAAGACGGTTCGATCGGCGACCGCGAACCGCAGTCCATGACTGAATCGGCGGATTCCATGCCGGCTTTAGCCGGGCAGTTTTCGTTTGCCTCCGACTTCAGTCGGTGGTGTGCACCCCTCACAATAACCCTTAGCTGGCTGTCGACCGGGTGGCATGCCCAAGCCTTTGGCGCGGGCATGGCGAACCAAATCCCCCAGCCCCGTTCACGGGGCTTCCCCGCGAAGCGGGCTTCAGGCCGGCCCCTTGGGGCCGGTTAAACGTACACCCATAAACTCAGCCCGTTTCAACGGGCTTCCCCATAGGCGGAAGATACTGGCTACTGGCCTGGCTCCAAACAAAACCCGCCGATTCTGTCATGGACCCCGCGAACCGCGGTCCATGACTGTTCTGGCTGCGGGGGACCATGCCATTCGCCACAAAGGGGCCGCAACAAGTCAACCCAAGTCAGAGCGAAGCGCCGCCCTGGGGTATCGCGATCACCAACAACCAGCCCTGAACGGGCGCTTGCAACGGCAAACCCGACTGAAACCATATTGGATAACCGCCGAGCTATTCGATTGACCCGGAGATGCGCGATGATGCGGAGTGGACAGAATTCGTTGATCCCAGCGTGGAATCGGGAGGCAACTGACGCGAAGTCGTGTCCGTCGGGGGCGCATTCAGAGGCTTCGTGTCGGACGAAGTGAGCGAGTCGTGAACACCGGTATTGTCAAGCACCGAGGCCGATGCCTGTTCGAGGATGCCGGGCGACGAACGGGATGACGGTCCACTGTCTTCGGGTCGATTCCGCTTTCGGAGGTTGTGGTAATACTCCCAGACGCCCCAACTGACGAGGGCCACCGCAAGAAGCGAGAACAAAACGGTAGTCGCGATCTTGGCACTTGTGAAGACCTCACCGATCTTCGTGTTGAAATACCAACCAGCCCAGATCCACAACGGAACGGAGATAAACGCCGCCGAACCGTCGAAGGCCAGCAGCTTCCAGTAGGGAATCTTGAAGACGCCGGCGGTCATAAAGAGGACTGCCCGCAGGCCCGGCATAAAGCGGCCAAGGAACAGAATCTTGGCCCCGTGGTGCTCATATTTTTGACGGGCCTTTTCGATAAGCCAGGGTTTGGCGATACGCCTGAACCATCGACGCTCCATGATGTCTGCACCGTAGCGACGACCGAGAAAGAACAGGGCTGAGTCTCCGACGATGACGCCGAAAATCCCCGTGAACATCATCAGCGTGAGATTCCCGTCGGTCCGGCTGACCACCAGACCGGCGAGGATAAGGGGAATGTCTTCCGGTAGTGGCAGACCCAGACCGGCCGCCATCAGGATGAGGAACAGCCCCAGGTAGGACCAGTGGCTCAAGAATTCCCAGACGATCTGTTCCACAACAGGCTCCGGAGGCGGGGGGGGATCTCAACGAGGTCCGGCGATCCCCAGCGAAACGCCCCCACGTTCCTCTATAGATGCATCGGTTCTTCCAGCAATTCGATCGAGTGCGGCGGTCGCATCAACTCGGACGCGCTCTTCTGGATCAGATTGTAACATTCTCAGCCAGGCTTGGCGCTGTGGGTCCGGTATCGCCGAGACGAACCGAACCAGCCAGACCCGCCGGGCGATACTCAGCTCCGCCAGCCGCGTTTGCATCTCCTCACGGCCAGGATCACCCAGCCGGAAAAGGGCGGCACAGGCCTCGTCGATGGCCGCAGCGGCGCGAGCGTCGGCCAGACATTGCCCCATCACCTCGGCGGCACGCTCAGGGGGGGACAGATCTGCAAGCACCTCAACGGCGGCGGCGGACACGCGTTCTCGGTAATCGCTCCGAAGAGAGAAAAGTGTTTTTTCAATGTTCCGATGATCAAGAAAGACGCCGGCTATTTGAATTGCGGCGCACTGCTGATCCTCCGAGACGGGATTGCGAATGCTGTTGATGATCTCAGGAAGGACATATTGGGCCAGCCTGGGCTTGGTTTTGAGCAGGGCCGCGTGGGCGTCAAGCTCCTGGGGGGTTCGATTCTGGAGCGATGAGACGATGACCTGAACGCGATGTTTCAGTTGCCGCTGCTCATAAACACGCCAAGCCAGAAAAACGCTCGATCCGACGATCGTGACGGTGAGGACACACGCGGATAGCGAGACAAAGACGTGACTCCAGAGACCACCGTCTTTTTCGGATCCATGCTTCACGATACCCTGACTGGCATTATTCAAACTAAGCACTCCGAAAAATCTGTCAACCGATCAATAGCATACAACTGTATATATTCATCGGGATGGAGTCGGTGTCGTGGCATCCTCGACGGCAACGCCCAGGCGGTTCGTGATCCGTTCAAAATCATCCAGGCTGTAATACTCTATCGTCAGTCTGCCGGTATGCTGCCGCCTCCCTTCACGGAGGGTCACTCGCGTACCCAGCGATTCGCTCAAACGCCTCTCCATCTCAGATACGGCCGATCGCTTGGAATCGGTGTCACCGCTTGAATGACTCTTTGTCCGAGGTGCCGAGACCGCCTGCTCGGCCCTGCGGACGGACCAGTTCTCAGAGATGATTCGGCGGGCCAAATCGGCCTGTGCATGCCCATCTTTCGCACCCAGGATCGCCTTCGCATGGCCGGTCGAGATTTCACCTGCGGACAGAAGATCGAGCACCTCTTCATTCAGCCCGAGAAGCCGAATATAGTTGGAGATAGTCGCCCGGTCCTCACCGGTTCGAGCCGCGATTTCCTCGTGGGTCAACTGTCGGGACTCTTCCAGATTCTTATAGGCCCTCGCACGCTCAACCGGGTTGAGATCGGTACGTTGAATATTTTCGATGAGCGCCAACTCCAGAAGTTGGTCATCGGGTACGATACGTACAATCGCCGGAATCTGGGTCAACCCCGCGAGCCGAGCGGCACGGAGCCGGCGCTCACCCGCGATCAGCTCGTATCCACCCTCCGCGGGTCGTACCACAATAGGCTGTATCGCACCGCGGTCTTTCAGTGATTCTGCGAGGGTAACGAGACCATCCGCGTCGAATACGCGGCGGGGCTGCATGGGATTACGCCGGATCGCGTCCGGTGAGAGCATCAGCAATCGATGGGCGCCCGATGATGATGACACGGGTTTCGGTTCCACAAGGGCCTCAGGATCACTGATTTTGGTGGGCGGCATGCCGGCACGTGGATGAGCCAGGTCACCCGAGATAAGGGATGAGAGCCCTCGTCCGAGACGTTTGGTTGATTTTGTCATAAGAGATGATCCTACGGGTGACTAAGGAAAGTGGTTCGACGGATCTCGTCGCGATCACGCCTGATCATTGTTTCGTGGTGGTAGCATGTTCCACGTGGAAC
>CAYXGR010000277.1:0-4720 GCA_964464525.1 uncultured Planctomycetaceae bacterium | reverse complement strand
TTCTAATGAGCAACAGCACACCCACCTCTAACTCCCGTCCGTCAGGATATCGATCCCGTTGGCCGTGATGGCGACTGTATGCTCATAATGAGCCGACAGGCTGCCATCCCTGGTAACCTGCGGCCAACCGGTTGAATCGCCGGTCGTCACTTCGCGTGCGCCGGCGTTGACCATCGGCTCGACCGCGATGACCAGGCCGGGCTCCATTCTGAAATCCTGCTTGCGTTGTTGTCGATCCGTATAGTTCGGAACCTTCGGTTCCTCGTGCATCTCCTGGCCAATCCCGTGGCCGACAAATTCTCGCACCACCGAAAAACCCGATGATTCTACATGCTTTTGGATGATTCCGCCAACCTCGCTCCAGAGCCGACCCGGCCGCATCTCCTTCAAGGCCATCTCCAGGGCCTCAGACGTCACTTTCAACAATCGATCGGCCTCCGGCGCCACCTGGCCGACCCGAATGGTCGTGGCGGCATCCCCGCAATAGCCCTTCAGCCGAACACCACAGTCCACGCTGATGATGTCTCCCTCGACAAGAACCCGCTCGTCAGGGATCCCATGGACGACCTGCTCGTTGACGCTGGCACAAATGGCCGCGGGGAATGGAAACCGCGTGGCCGGCGAAGTGACTCCCTTGAAGAGTGCCTCGCCGCCCTCTGATCGAATCACCTCTTCCGCCAGGCGATTCAGTTCCGCAACCTGGATACCGGGGCGGACCTGCTCTCGCAATCGCTCATGGACTAGATGTACAATGCGTCCCGCCGCGCGCATTAACTCGATCTCGCGTGCGCTCTTGAGCACGGCCATCGACTGACCGGACTGGGGGGTTCGCGTCAGGGTTGGTTTACGCATACGGCAATTCCTGTTCAAACGTCTCCTGCGACTCTCACTGGGCGCAAACTTCCGGTCAATTCGGCTCGACACAGTCACAGGCCGGCACACGCCTGGCTGATCAAGTCGGCGACTTCGTCAACGGTCCCCTCGCCGGAAATCGGTCTCAATACGCCCAGATCGCGATAATACACGACCAACGGCTTTGTCAGTTCGTGATACGTCGTCAGCCTCTGCCGAACAACGTCTGGTTCGTCGTCGCGTCGACGCGTCAGCGCCTCGCCACAATCGTTACAAAGTCCCGATTCCTTCGGCGGCGAAAAGGTATCGTGGTAGATTCGGCCGCACTTCGAGCAAGACTTGCGACCGGTCAATCGACGAACGACACTCTCATCACCGACTTCGATGCTGATCACCGCGCCGATCTTCAGCCCCATCTCGACAAGCCGTGCATCCAAGCCTTCGGCCTGAGCCATCGTCCGTGGGAACCCATCGAGCAGAAACCCCCGCGAGGCCGTCACTCGGCCGATGTGGTCCGTCATCATCGAAAGGATCAAGTCGTCCGGAACCAATGCGCCTCGATCCATGAAAACCTGGGCACGAACGCCCAGATCGGTCTTTTCCTTTCGCTCCGCCCGGAGGATGTCCCCACTGGAAAGATGCGCCGGTCCGTCGACCCGCGCAATCCGTGCCGCCTGTGTGCCCTTACCGGCACCGGGCGGCCCCAGGAGTACAAGATTCACGCGTAGGCTCCCTTGATGCGACCACCGCCATCGGGGCCGAGGAAACCGCCGTAATTTCGCATGATCAGGTTGGCCTCGATCCGCTGTACGAGATCGAGACCGACGCTGACAACAATCAACAGTCCTGTACCGCCGAGGAACGACGAGACGGACACCGGGATGCCCATGGCCGTCGTTACGATCTGCGGAATGATGGCGATAATGGCGAGAAACCCGGCACCGACATAGGTAATACGCGTCATGACCGTTTCGAGATAGTCGGCGGTGCGCTTGCCGGGACGCAGACCTGGGATAAAGCTCCCGTTGTCTCGCAGTGAATTGGCCATTTCCTTGGGTTGAAACTGCACGGTTGTCCAGAAGTAGGCGAAGAAATAGACCATGCCGACATAACTGGCAACATAGAGGAAACTCGCCCCGCCCCGAAACTCGGAGGCGAGGGTGTTGAGCACAATGTTGCCCTGAAAGAATTCGGCTAACCAACTGAACATCAGGCCAGGGAAAATCAGGAGGCTGCTGGCGAAGATGATGGGCATGACGCCGCCGTGGTTGACCCGTAGGGGCAGGTAGTTCCGCTGTCCTCCGTACATCTTCCGGCCGCGCATCTGCTTGGCCTGTTGGATGGGGATCCGGCGCTGACCCTGGGTGATCAGAATCGAACCGGCCACCACTCCAACAAAGGCCGCGAGTAGAAAGATGATCTTGGCTGGTCCCATCTCGGCGTCACCACCGACCTCGATCGAGGCATTTCGGAAGACCCAGAGGACTGCCTGGGGCATCCGGGCGACGATGTTGGCCATGATGATGAGGCTGATGCCGTTGCCGATTCCGTATTCGTCGATCTGCTCGCCGAGCCACATCAGGAACATCGTCCCCGCCGTCATGCTGGTGACGCCGATCAACCAGAAGGCCATCGGGGGGCCGAAGCCGGCCTCCCAATCGCTGAATTCGGCGAACACGAGGTTCTGTTTGCCAATGTAGCTTAACCAGAATGCGGACTGTATCAGGCAGATACCGACCGTCGAATAACGTGTGTATTCCTGTATCTTCTTGCGGCCGATCTCGCCTTCCTGCTTCAATTTCTCCAAGGCCGGCACGACGGTTCCGAGAAGCTGGAAGATAATTGAGGCGGAAATGTAGGGCATGATGCCCAGGCCGAAAATCGTGCTCTGTTGGAGATTTCCACCGGTGAACATCGAGAAGTATTCGGTCAACTGCTCGATTCCGCCGCCGGAATCTCCCGAGTTTTTCATGTTCTGGAAGTGTCTGGACAACTCGGTCTGATCGACGCCCGGAATCGGGACGTAGAGACCGACTCGATACACGGCCAGAAGCGCGACCGTGAAGATGACCTTCTTCCTGAGCTCGGGAACCTTGAATATGTTTAAGAATGCCGAAAGCATCGTATCAGCTCGCGTAAAAGTTTAAGAATACCGAAGACATCGTGCAACCGCCCGTTTTACGGGGTTTCCAATGAGACGTGTGGCAAACGGACCCAACTCGTGGATCGATTGATTGAAATCTGATTCCATCACCTATTTGACGCGTGACGAAATCGGACTCGAACGCAAACTGCCATGTGGCCGGGGGATCATCCCTCGGTCGAATCTGCTTGATCCGGTTTCGCCGGGGCCTGTCCCGTCTTCTTATCGTTTTTAACTTTCTTGGTTTTCTTTTCGGCTTTGGCGCCCTTCTGCTTCGAGCCGGCATCGGTCTTGGCATCTGCGACCGACCGATCCTTGGGACGCTTGATGAACTTCTTCTTGGGTTTCGGTGCCAACCACTTCACGCCGCCGCCGGCGCCTTCTATCTTGCGAACGGCCGTGGCGCTGAACCGGTGTGCCTCGACCGTCAGCTTTTTGGCTAAATCTCCGTCACCCAGGACCTTGATCCGCTTGGTGCGATCTCGAATCAGGCCGTGCTCCTCCATGGAGGCTGCCGAAACGGTGCTGCCATTCTCGAAAAGCCGGGCGAGATCATCCACGTTGACAACCTGATAGACCGTACGAAATCGAGCGTTGTTGAAACCGTACTTTGGAATACGCCGAAACAGTGGAAAACCTCCACCCTCGGCCAAAGTCGCGGCTCGATATCCGGATCGGGCGCCGGCGCCCTTGTGGCCGCGGCCGCTGGTCTTGCCGCTGCCGCTGCCCTTTCCACGGCCTACACGCTTCCGCTTCGGCTTGGCGAATTGGGTTACATCGGAAATGTTCATGGTGATTCCAAGGGTTTGTTCAATTCACGGTCGAAACGCCGCGCAGCGATTCGACGGTCTTCCTGCTTCGCAAGGACAATAAGGCCTGAAAAGTCGCCTTGACCAGATTCTTCGGGCTCGTCGACCCATGTACCTTCGTCAGACAATCGCCCACGCCGGCAAGTTCCAACACGGCCCGCACACTCTGTCCCGCGATGACGCCGGTCCCCTCTCGGGCCGGCAGGAGCAGGACACGACTCGAGCCGAACCGGCCCTGAATCTCGTGTGGGATGGTTGATCCCTGTAACTGGACCGGCCGCAAAGTCTGTGAGGCCTGCTTCCGCGCCTTATCGACCGCGGACGGCACCTCGTTCGCCTTGCCGTAGCCGACGCTGACTCGGCCGTTCCTATCCCCGACGACGACCAAGGCCGCAAAACTGAATCGACGTCCACCTCGAACTACCTTGGAACAACGGTAGATCTTGACGCAGTTGTCGTCATACCCCGGCCCCTCATCCGCCTCTTTTTTTCGCTGTCTGCCGTTCGCCACCTAAAACTCCAGACCGGCTTTTCTTGCCGACTCTGCCAGGGCCGCTACGCGGCCGTGATAACGCATCCCGTTTCGATCGAAGGAAATGGCCCGGATCCCCTTCATGCGTGCCCGCTCGGCGATCATCTGGCCCACTTTCGCGGCGGCTGCACAGTTGCCGCCATATTGGATCGAATCTCGCAGATCTTTCGAGCGGGTACAGGCATTACAGAGGGTCGTTCCACTGATGTCGTCAATCAACTGCGCACTGATATTGCGATGGCTGCGCGACACGCTGAGCCGCGGTCGCTCCGGAGTTCCGAAGACCCGGCGGCGAACCCGGTGGCGACGGGGGAGCCCGGGCCCCAGACATTTCTTTTTCTCTTTTCTTCTCCCCCCCTCTTTCACGTCCACCGCCCCCCCTTG
>CAYXGR010000276.1:0-4733 GCA_964464525.1 uncultured Planctomycetaceae bacterium | reverse complement strand
ATCAGCACGTAGTCCGCCACCCAGATCGGGATCTTCTCGCCGTTGACCGGATTGAATGCGAACGCGCCTGTGTCAACGCCCGTCTTTTCCTTGGCCTCGACGGTTCGGGCCAGGTCGGAGCGGTGCGACGCCTGTTCGCAGTAGGCACGAACGGCCTGCCTGCATGCGGGCGTGGTGATCTTTTCCACGAGCGGGTGTTCCGGTGCCAGCACCATGTAGGTCGCGCCGAACAACGTGTCCGGCCGCGTCGTGAAGACGTAGATCGACTCATCGAAACCAGCGATTTCGAAGCATACCTGCGCGCCTTCGCTGCGACCGATCCACTCTCGCTGCATCCGCTTGACCGACTCCGGCCAGTCGAGGGGTTCCAAATCGTTTGCGAGGCGGTCGGCGTATCGAGTGATGCGGAGCATCCATTGCCGCATGGGGCGACGATAGACCGGATGGTTGCCGCGATCGCTTCGGCCCTCGTTGGTCACCTCTTCGTTCGCAAGAACGGTTCCGAGCATCGGGCACCAGTTGACGGGCACCTCTGCGAGGTAGGCGAGTCGGTGGTTGTCGACATAGGCCCGCACTCCGCATTCGCCTTCTACAAGGGCGCACTCCGGGATTTCCAATTCCGAGATCGGCCGGGCACGGTCGGCTTTCGTGTCGTACCAACTATTGAAAAGCTGAAGGAAAATCCACTGGGTCCAGCGATAATAGGCCGGATCGGTCGTGGCGATCTCGCGATCCCAGTCATAGCTGAAGCCGAGCATTTTGAGCTGTCGGCGAAAGGTGTTGATGTTGTTCTCTGTCGTCTTGGCCGGGTGTTGGCCCGTCTCCACTGCGTGCTGCTCGGCGGGAAGGCCGAAGGCGTCCCAGCCCATCGGGTGCAGGACGTTGTATCCGCGCATCCGGCGATAGCGGGCGACGATGTCGGTTGCGGTGTATCCCTCGGGGTGACCGACGTGGAGACCGGCCCCGCTGGGGTAGGGAAACATGTCCAGGACGTAATATTTCGGTTTGGCAGGATCGAAGTCCGGATCGCCCGGGTTCGGAGCTTTGAACGTACGGTGTTCTTCCCACCAGGCCTGCCACTTGGGTTCGATTTTGCTTGGTTGATAGTCGCTCATCTCGTGATGCTTTCTTCGTACTGGATGCTCCCGGTTCCGAGCCGAGTAGGGTAAGCCGAACGCGAGTCACAGCCAATGATGATCGGACCCGGATTTGTATATTCGGTCCAGCTCCCCTGTTGTCCCTTGTGATTGTGTGGTTACTGGCTGATTCATATTCTCGATCTCGACTAACTGTTTTCTTGATAACCGGTTAGCCTCACCTGACTGATTTTAAGGTTGGTCCGGTGTCGTCGGGGAACAACGGGCCGCTACAACCGGAACCCTTCCCGATTTGTACACCGCACATCCTATTGTCTCTAATTGCCGCATGCTTCGCCAGTTATGATCGTCTCACGGAAGCCGGCTATTGGGGCATGCCGGATGCACAAGAAGCTTATCGTGAAACATACCGGCGCGATGGGTTTCGCGGAGTTGCGGACTTACAGTCGTGTGGATCCTGGGGGGAAATCCAATGGATAATCATCAATATCAGGCGGACCTGAGTAAGTTGTTGAAGGATATCGGCGCGTTGCCCACGCCTGAGCAGACCGAACAGGATAATGCGACCGACGAGGCGAAGGTGGTGCATGAAACGCTGAATCAATCGGTGGGCGATTTGACGGAATCCGTTGATTATCTTCGGCTTGCGGTCAAGTACCTGCTTTTCGATCTGGAGGCGACTCGGCGGGAGAATGACTATCTGCGGCAGATGCTTGCCGAAGAACCTGAGATCTGAATCTGATCTACCAAAATTACGGAGAGAGAAGAAACGCAGGCACGGTGATCCGTCCTGCGTTTTTCTTTTTCTCGAATGGGTCCGCTTTGTCCGGTCACTCGAGTGGGACAATTGATGTAACTTGTTTATTTATAAGTGTTTTTGGCAATGTCCGCATGGATGAGGCGGCACCTGGAATCAAAGATTTTTTCGGACTCATTTGCAAGGCATCGCCGGTTGTGGAACCCACGCGAACATGCTTACCCGCCCCGATACTGCCGGGGCGTGTAAGCATGGCACCCGGTAAGAAGGAATTCTTGGTTCCGCACGCCATGCCCGCGCTTTGCTTGGGCATGCCACCCTGGGCTTGGGCATGCCCCCCTGGGGTGGGTTGGTTATTCGTTATTGGTTGTTGTCATCTCGCTTGGGCCCATTGGCTTTGGTTTGGATTCGATCAGGTTTTTTCGGAAGAAGCGGGCGATTCGTTCGTAGAGACGCATCGAGACGAGGGGGTCGGGGACCATGTGGGTGAAGCCGGGAAGGACCAATAACTCGCTCGGCCGGCCTGCTTTGAAGAGGGCGGCGTGCATCTTGAGGGTGTGCGTGAAATAAACGTTGTCGTCTGTCGTGCCGTGAATGAGGAGGAGCGGGCGGACCAACTGGTCCGCGTAGCTCATCACGTTGCATATCTCGTAGCCCATCGGATTTACCTGGGGCGTGTCCATGTAGCGTTCGGTGTAGTGGGTGTCGTAGTCCCTCCAGTCGATGACCGGGGCGCCGGCGACGCCGGCGTGGAAGATGTCGGGCCTCCGGGCCGTGGCCATTGCCGAGAAGTAGCCGCCGAACGACCAGCCGTAGATGCCGACGCGGGATAGATCCAACTCCGGGTATTTTCTCCCCAACGCCTGAATGATCGTCGCCTGATCTTCGAGCGGGGCGTCGATCAGGTTGCGCATCGTGATGCGTTCCCATGCCCGGCCGCGGCGTGGTGTGCCGCGACCGTCGGCCATGACGACGATGAATCCCTGGTCGGCGAGCCACTGCTGTCGGAAGTAGGATCGGGCGGAGGCGTGGACGACGGTGGTGCCCGGTCCGCCGTAGACGTAGACGATCACGGGCAGCTTTGTCCCCGGCTTGTACTCTTTCGGGCGGATGATCGCTGCGTGGTAAGCTCGGCCGCCGGTTTCGACGGTGGTGCGTTCCAGTAGCGGCGTGAATGGCGGCGACTCGGCGACCGACGGCAACTGGCCCCGGGCGGTGACGTCGCGGCCGCGGATCGTCTGGCGAAACGAGCCGTCTTCCAAAGACGACGTGTGGACCCAGACGTTGCAATTTTTTGAAAATACCCCGGCGTGTACGCCGCTTCCTTCGGTCAGGGCGGCGATGTCGCCGCGATCGAGCGACAATCGAAACAGATGCGTCTCCGTCGGATGCCCCGCCCCGCTGACGATGACCTCGCGGCGCTCATGATCGACCGCGACGACGCCGTCGAGCCGCGCCGAACCCAGATTAAGTATTTTGATCCGGGTTCCGTCGCCCGTGTGAAGTTCGAGTTGACGCTCGCCCTCCCGATCGCTGGTCCACAGAAACTCGTCGGACCCCTTGAGCCATCGAGGCATACCAGCATCTATATTGATCCATGCCGGGTCGGTCTCGCGAACCAGCTCGGCCGTCGCGCCGGTCTTCGGATCTACGCGATACAGGACGGCCTCCTTCTGGTCGCGACTCTGGACATAGATCGTGAGCGGGGCATCGGCTCCCCAATGGACTGCGGCGAGGTACTCGAAGCGTTCGCGGTCCCAATCGACCCAGGTGGTGTCGCCGCCCTCGACCGAGACGATGCCGAGGCGGACTCTGGCGTTGGGCGTGCCCGCGCGAGGGTATCGCCAGCCGCGGGGTTTGCGTTCGGGATGGGTTGCGTCGGCGATATAGAGCATCTCCACGCCGCTCTGGTCGGCCTCCTCATAGGCCAGTTGTTGCGAATCGGCGCTCCACCAGTAGCCCGACCGCCGGCTCATCTCTTCCTGGGCGACGAACTCGGCGACGCCGTGCGAGAGATCGCGCGTGCCGCCGGTGGTGATGCGCCGCTCGACGCCTTGTTGCCAATCGATGACGTAGAGATCGTAGCCGCGGATGCAGGAGACGTAGCGGGCATCGGGCGAGAAGCGGGCGTCCCGGGCGGGACCGGTGTCATTATCCGGCAGTTCGGTGATGGCGCCGTCGGCCCGATCGACGACGTAGAGCCGGCCGCTGAGGCCGATCAGGATCTTTTCGCCGTCTCGGGACATTCGGTACCACGTGAGGCCGTGGCCCGATTCACGCGTGCGCTCGCGGCGGGCCTTCTCCTCGGCGCTGATCGTTTCCTTCTCCTTGCCCAACAGGTCGTCCACGCGGGCGAGGGATCGGACCTGACCGGTCTCGGCGTTCATCTCGTAGAGGTTGCGGATGACGTCTCGCGGTCCGCTGCGGAGGAAGAGGATGGCATCGCCTTCGGGGGTGATCTGGACACGGAGGGGGCGACCGGAGGAGAAGCCACGGGTTTCCGCGTAGTCGCGAATGAAGGCGGTATCGATGGATTGGAAGGGATCTTCGATTGGCGCGGCGCATCCGCCTTGGAGCATCAAGACGAGAACTCCCGTATAGATTGTTGTCTTCGTGAATGAAGCGATTGCATTTCGCAAGGTATTATCTCCATGTTTGCATTACCTCGAGGTCGTGGGGCGTACTATAGTGGAAGTTGGGGGAAACGTCGAAAAGTCGAAAAGTCAAAAAGTCAAAATAAAAACAGAAACGAAAAAGAAATGGGGTCGGGGGCTGGGGATCGGGGATCGGGGTGGTGATTTGAGATTTGGAATTTGAGAATTCTGATTTGAGAATTCTGATGGGTTGGAACTATTGTGGTGCAACATTGACCGTTTTGG
>CAYXGR010000275.1:0-4747 GCA_964464525.1 uncultured Planctomycetaceae bacterium | reverse complement strand
ATTCGCTATTCGCCATTCATCACCCCCCCAACTGCCGCCACATTTCGGCTTCCGCCTTCTGATATTTATCGTGCGTCGACTTCAGATTCGCCCGGATGCGGGCCAGGTCGGGATCGTCCATAGGGATTTGACCATTGTGTAATTCCGAGAGCGCGCGGAGTTGGGCCGAGGCGTCGTCGATGCGGGTGGCTGCCTCGGTGAAGCTTCGGGCGGCGTCGAAGATCGCCTGCTGCTTCATCTCCTCGGGCTTCGGGGCGTTGAGGATCCTCCAGGGATTTCTCACCAGATACTTGACGCCCGCCTTGAGATGGTCGGACGACTCCTTGAAGTTCATCAACAACCGGTTGATGTTCTCTCGATTGAGCACCACGATGTCCCGCGTGGTCGAGGTGACCGTGTTCAGATCGCCCAGCGAGGCGTTGATCTTCTCGCTCGCCTGCTTGAAATGAGCGATCAGGCTGTCGGCCCGGGCCGGATCGGTCTCCTCCGAGATGTGCTCGGTGGTTTTCTCGATGTTGACCAGGGTATTCGAGATCGACCCCTCGCCGGTCCTGACGATGCGGCTGACCGTGGAAAGCCCCTCGTTCACGGCGTCCATGGCCAGGTGGATCTTCCGCACCAGGGCCGCCGATTCGCCGGCGTCGAACTCGCCGCGAAGCTGGTGGGTCGTCTCGTTGATGTTGTCCACGATTTCGTGAATCTTGGCGAGCAGCGTCGCCTTCTCGGCCGGACCGAGTTCGCGCGACAGGGCGCCGGTCATCGCGTTGATATCCGTGAGCGACTGGTGCAGCTTGGCGATCAGAGACAGGTCGCCCTCGGGATCGAGCTGCGCCTTGATCTGACCGAGCAGGCTTTCGGGATTGTTGGCGTCGAACTCGGCCTGCAGCGACGTGAGTACGGCGGCGAACCCACCCGGCTCGGCGCCCATGAGGGGTTCTCCCTCCGTCCACTCCCCGGCA
Source organism: uncultured Planctomycetaceae bacterium (assembly GCA_964464525.1). Classification (GTDB taxonomy): domain Bacteria; phylum Planctomycetota; class Phycisphaerae; order UBA1845; family UTPLA1; genus CAYXGR01. The sequence continues at coordinate 3,788 of CAYXGR010000275.1, read as the reverse complement.
GCCGTGCCCAGATCGATCTTGATGATCCCGTCTCCGCCGAGCGGCGGCCCCTCCGCGAAGGCCGAACAGTCCTCGCGAAGGGTGATCCATTTCTGAATCTCGGCCCGGACATACACAAACGGCTGGGGCGACTGCGACTTCGAGGAAGGATTACGATCGTGATCGGGCGGGAGCAGTTCGGCCTCCACGACCTGGCCGATCTTCTGCCCCCCGATATACACGGCCGATCCGGCCACCAGCATCGGCATCGCCGGTGTCGGTTGAAAATAGATGTCGACCGATTTCAAGTCACCGCCGACATCCTTGCTGATCCAGATCAACAGAAAAAAGACGATCGCGACCACGATGACGGTCACGATTCCCAGTCGCAGGGCGTCGCGTTCCTTTTGCATCAGCGTTTGGGCTCCTCGGCAGGCACCAGCAGTTTCTCGAATTCGCTCAATCCCTCCGCGTCGGTCAGCGGCCCGGCGGTGTGGCCGTTGAGGAACTGGTTCATCAGTCGATCCTCACGGGTTTCGAGACGGTCGGCCGGGGTATCGCGCAGACGTTCGAACGACTGGCGCGAACCGATCTTCAACACCCGTCCCTGGTCCAGCATGACCATCCGATCGGCGATGCGAAAGGCGGAGTCCATCTCGTGCGTCACGACCACGCTGGTGACGTTGAGCTTTTTGGACAGGTCGATGATCAGCTCGTCGATGGCCGCGCTGGTCACGGGATCAAGCCCGGCGGATGGTTCGTCGTAGAAGAGGATTTCCGGATCCAGCACGGTCGCCCGGGCGAGACCGGCCCGTTTTTTCTGGCCGCCGGAGAGCATGGAGGGCATTTTGTCTCGATGCGGGAGCATGTGAACCTGCTGGAGCTTGAGTGTGACGACGATATCGATGATCGAGGGATCGACGTAGCTGTGTTCGCGGAGGGGCAGGGCGATATTTTCCGCGAGCGACATGGAATTGAACAGGGCTCCGCTCTGAAAGAGAATGCCGAAACGCTTGCGGATCTCGTTGAACGCCGACTCGCCCATCTTTGAGATATCGGCGGATTCCGGCATATCCTGGGTTTTGTAGAAGATGTGTCCGGAGGAGATCGTGTGTTCGCCGATCAGGCAGTTGAGCAGGGTGCTCTTGCCGCAGCCGCTGCCGCCCATGATGACGATGGTTTCGCCCCGATGGATGTCGAAGGAGACATCCTTCAGGACGGCGAGTTCGCCACCGTCGGTGGATGGGAAGGTCTTCCGCAGGTGTTGAATCGAGATGGCGACTTCGGAATCCTGTCCCATGAACGTGCCTGTCAGATCGGTCTTGAACCACCCGTTGCTGGTTTAATCTCGGCGAACAGGATAGGGATTCTACATGAGGAATTGCGTTCGGGCGATACGCGGATCGAAAACCCCAACACTCAAAAACTGGGTGGCACTGTCAAGGCACGATCCACCCAGGGATCGTGCCTTGGCAGTGCTGTTTCGAGATCATTGTGGTCCGCACAGCGAATCCTACGCCGCTCAGCCGATCAGCTTGCGGGCGGCAGTCATAATGTCATTCGGCGACAGGCCGACGTAGGCCATGATCGCCTCGGGCGTCTTGGCGCTCTTGGGAATCCGGCGACAGGTCATCGATTCGACGCGGACATCCCCCGCCGCCGCCGCAGCAGCCTCGGCCACGGCGCTGCCGAGGCCGCCGATATAATTGTCTTCGACGCACAGCACCCGGTTGCCGGTCCGGCGGGCGGCCGCGAGGATCGGCCCGGCTTCGAGCGGAAACGAATAGGCGTCGATCAGGGTGCATTTCATTCCCGCCGCCGCCAGCATCTCCACCGCTTCCTTGCACACGTGAACCATGTAGCCGTTTGTCACGATCGTCCCGGCATCGCCTTCGGCCAGCACGTGCGAGCCGCCTATCTCAAATTTCGTATCGGGAGAATAGATCAGCGGCACGTCCGGCCGATGCGTCCGCATGTAGCAAAGCCCGTCGTGGGCAGCCATCAGGGCCGTACAGAAATAGGCGGCCACGGCGTCGCAGGGTTGGAACGTGACACACGCAGGCCCGCCGCGACCATTGTCCGCGCGGCCGGCGCTGCGGAAATAGGCGATGTCCTGGAGGCTCATCTGGCTGGGGCCATCGGCGGCGAGGGAGACGCCCGCGTGGGAGCCGACGACCTTGATATTCGCCCGAGAGATCTGAACCATCTCGAGCTGGTCGTAGGCCCGCGAGGCGAACTTGGCGAAGGTGCTGACGAAGGGAATGAACCCGGCCGCCGCCATGCCCGCCGCCGCCGAGACCATGTTCTGTTCGGCGATCTTGCACTCGACGAATCGCTCCGGGTGCTTCTTTGCAAGAATCTGGGAGAAGGTCGAATTGCTGACATCGCCATCCAATGCGACAACGCGGGGATCGGCCTCGGCAATCGCCAGCAGGGCCGCGCCATAGGCCCGGCGCGTGGCCATTTTGCCCTTGGCCAGTTGGGACGCCAGACCGGCACTCTCGATTGCCGATGCGAATGGCGGCAGGTTGATTGTCACCTGCTCAAACGACTTGGCGGGATTGGGTGGACTCAGCGTGGATGCGGTCCCGGATGAATCGATCCCCAGTTTTGCGCGCATCGCGTCCAGTTCCGCCAGCGCGGCGTCGAGATGATCCGAGGGAACGGGCTTGCCGTGGTTGGACTTGTCTTTGAGCAGGTCGCACCCCCAGCCCTTCTCGGTCCGGGCGATGACGGCCAGCGGATTCGCTCGTTTTTCGGGGTGTGCCAAGACGGAGCGGATCGCATCCGGATCGTGACCGTTGACGAGAATCGCGTCCCAGCCGAAGGCCTCGGCCTTGGCGGACAACGACTCGGCCGATTGCTGATGCGAAACGTAGTCGGCCTGCCCTTGTCCGTTGCAATTGAAAAACGCAACCACGTTCGTCAACCGATGGTCGGCCACGAAGTCCATCGCCTCCCAGACTTGACCCTCGCGGGATTCGCCGTCACCCATGATGACGTAAATCTGCCGATCGATGCCGCGCTTTCGGGCGGCCAGCGCCAGCCCCGCGCCGACGCTGAGACCCTGCCCGAGCGAACCGGTCGCCGCGTCGAAGAACGGGAAGCCCTCGGCCGGGTTGGGATGACCGTCGAGCGGGCTGTCGGCCTCGCGCAGTGTAGCGAGATCGGCCGTGCTCAGCGGCCGCGCCGACGCCCGATCCTTGCCCACGACGCCGCCGAGATCGGCATAGGCCGCATAGACGGCGGGCACGGCATGGCCCTCAGAAAGCACGAGCCGGTCATTGCCCGGGTGCCAGGGATCGGCCGGATCGTGGCGCATCACGTCGTGCATGAGCGTGACGACGAGATGGATGATAGACAGCGCGCTGCTGGGATGACCGGAGCCTGCCGCGGTCGTCATGCGCACCACTTCCTTGCCGAGTTCGATGCACTTGTTATGAATGAAAGAGTTGAAGCTCATCCCGTCTCCCCGTTGGGTGATTCCCTCTGTTTGGATTGAGAGTCCATATGAAAACTCCTGTGGCACCGGTTTCCAACCGGTGCGTATCGCAGGTTACCAACCGGCGATACGAGGTTCAGGATGCACTCTGAAACCAGTCTGATTCGTGGTCTCGCACCCGGCAGCGCACACGCCGCCGGAGCACCCGCGTAGCCTAGCAACTACACACGCCCTCGCAAGCACACACTACAACATCGAGCCTATCGGAGGCGTATATCGGCCCCGTGTCAGGGCTTGATCACATTTCCTGCCAACCCCCTTTTCTCACAAGATAATTGATTCAGAGCCACGTTTATCAGAGCATCTT
>CAYXGR010000274.1:0-4776 GCA_964464525.1 uncultured Planctomycetaceae bacterium | reverse complement strand
CTCGAAGCCCTGGATCTCGTGGCCACGCAGCAGATCCGTGGAGCCATCGATCGTGCCCGGACACGCTGGAGGATCATTCGGCTCTACCGCGATAGCACCCTTCCACTCGCAAGAGACAACCTGGATCTGTCTCGGAAATCTTACCAGGCAGGGAAGACTTCGTTTCTGTCGGTGATCGAAGCGCAGAAGTTTTTTCTGGACAGTCGAAAACGATATGTCGTGGCCTCACGGGATGCCGCCGTCACGATTCCTGAATTGGAGCGAGCGATCGGGCTTCCTTTTGATCTGCTCATGAGCAGTCCATCCGTGGAAAATGAGACCGGTAGGCGGGACGTTGAACCAGAAGACAATACTGAACCATGAATGACATCATTCTTCTTGAATACGGAGACTCAGTCAGATGAACAAGAGAATCACCATAACGGCACTGGTATCCCTGGTTGTCGGTCTCGGTGCGGGGGCTGTGGGCACTTATTCGTGGCTGCACGAATCGGATGATACGGAAGGAGAAATAAGCCTTGCTCATCGCGATGATCATGAGGGACATGATGAGCATGACGAAGACGACCGCGATGGTCACGATGAACATGGGGAGGAGCACGACGAGGACGTGATCAAGCTCGCTCCGGCGGTGCGGAAGGAATTCGGAATCGAGGTCCGACAAGCCGCCGGTGGGCGAATTGAGGACATACGGACGGTGCCGGGTGAAATCGTGCTCAACGCGGATCGGGTCGCTCATATTGTTCCCCGTGTCTCGGGCATCGTGAAGCATGTGCGCAAACGCCTGGGCGATGAGGTAAAACTCGGCGAGGTGATGGCCGTTCTTGAAAGCCGAGAATTTGCCGAAGCGAAGGCTTCGTATCTGGCATCCGAGAAACATTTGTCGCTTGCTGAGGCGAGACTATCAAGTTCGGAATCGCTCCGCGCCGACGGCATTCTTCCCGAGCTGGAATACCTTTCCATCCGAAAGGATCGAGACGAGGCCGAGATCGAAACACGGACCGCTGAATACAGGCTTCACGCACGGGGCCTGACGAACGAAGAGATCGCAGGAATTGCCCGGGAGGAAGATGCCGTCTTCTCGGTCTATGAACTTCGTGCCCCCTTCTCGGGGACCGTTATCGAGAAACATATCACCCTCGGCGAGGTTGTGACCAGTGAGTCGGATGTCTTCGCACTTGCCGACTTGGACACTGTCTGGGCCAATCTCACGATTTACCAGAAAGACTTTTTACGGGTTCGCGTGGGGCAATCGGTCATCCTATCCACGGGGCAGGACAATTCGAATGTATCAGGGACGATTGAGTACATGAGCCCGGTGGTCGAGGAGGCCACCCGGACCGCGACGGCGCGAGCGGTGTTGCCCAATCAGGATCGCCATTGGCGGCCGGGCGTGTTTGTCACCGGCCGTATCAATGTAGACAGGGTGAATGTCGATACGCGGCTTCCGGGGACGGCCCTGCAAACCGTCGAGGGTCGTCAAGTCGTATTTGTCGAAACCTCCAATGGCTTTGAAGTTCGACCTGTTACGGTCGGCCGATCTGATGAAATGAACGTAGAGATCATCAATGGGATGTTGAGCGGCGAGCGATACGTGGCGAGCGGAGCGTTCAGCCTGAAGGCCGAAATCGAGAAGGCGGCGTTTGCGGGTCAAGGGCACCACCACTAACCGAGCCAAGGAGAAGGACGTCCCATGATCGAACGACCGATCGAGTTTGGTCTGAAGAATCGGCCGATGATGGCGGTATTGGCGGTGCTGGTCATGGCCGCGGGCTATTACAGCTATCGCGGACTCCCCGTGGATGCCTTTCCCGACGTGTCGCCAAACCTGGTTCAGGTTTTCACTTTGACCGAGGGCCTGGCGCCGGAAGAGGTCGAGAAATACGTCACCTATCCGGTCGAGGTGGCCATGACCGGTCTGCCGGGGATCGAACGGATTCGATCGGTTTCCAACTTCGGCCTTTCCGTAGTCAACGTGTACTTCGAGGATGGCCTGGATATCTACTTTTGTAGACAGATTGTTAATGAGCGGCTGACCGAGGCGCGCGAACAGATCCCCGAGGGATTCGGCGATCCACAAATGGGACCGATCTCGACCGGTATGGGCCTCGTGCTGTTCTACTATCTGGAGGACACAACGGGGAAATTCTCGTTGGAGGAGATGCGGACGATTCAGGACTGGGTGGTCAAGTTCCATCTTCAGACGGTTCCGGGCGTCACCGAAGTCCTGGGCATCGGCGGGTGGGAGAAGCAGTTCCATGTGGTCGTGGATTCCGATGGGCTGCTCCGTTACGACGTGACGCTTGGCGACGTGATCGAGCGAATCCGAACCAACAACCTGAATGTCGGAGCGCAATTCATCGAGAAGGATGCGGAGGAGTTTATCGTTCGCTCCGTCGGCCTCGCAACCGGGATTCAAGATTTGGAATCCATCGTCATCAAGACCGTCGACGGGCGGCCGATCTATCTTCGTGATATCGCCCACGTGAAGATCGGTGGCGCGATCCGGCGCGGTGTGCAGACCCACAATGGAGTCGAAGAAGTCGTTTCCGGCATGGTCATCAAGCTGTTCGGCACCAACTCCTCGACAGTGATCGATGACGTCGAGGCCAAACTCGAAGAGATCAACAAGATTTTGCCCGAAGGCGTCCGGATCGTCCCTTACTACGAACAGAAGAGCATCGTCGAGGCGGCGGTGAACACGGTAACGAGCGCGCTCGTGCAGGGCATCGTCCTGGTCGTGCTGGTGTTATTGGTGTTCATGGGTGCCCTGCGTCCGAGCATTGTCGTTGCGTTGTCGGTGCCATTCTCGGTGTTGTTCGCGTTTATCCTGATGGGTTATTTCGACATCTCCGCCAACCTGATGTCCCTTGGCGGCCTGGCGATCGCCATCGGGATGATGGTGGACGGCACTATTGTGATGGTCGAAAATGTGGATCGGATGCTGAGAGAGGCGGAGCCGGGCGAGTCACACTTTTCCATTGTCAAACGGGCATGCCGGGAGGTCGGACGGCCGATCGTCTTCGCCATTGTCATTATCATCATTGTGTTCCTTCCCTTGTTCACACTTCAAGGCGTGGAGGGAAAGACGTTTCGACCCTTGGCCTATACCGTGTCGCTGGCCATGCTCGGTTCGCTGATTTTCGCGATCGTTCAGGCGCCCATGCTCAGCAGCCTGCTCATGCGTGCCCCGCGTTCTCGTGCATCAGATGATCCTTCCAAGGTTCGAGAGGTTCTTGTTGTCCGGGCGATACTGGTCGTATATCGCCCGCTTGTCGGCTTTCTCGTGCGTCGCCGTTGGGCGGCCGTGGCCCTGTCCGCGCTCATGCTGGGTGTCGGTCTCCTCGTGTTCCCGATGCTCGGCTCGGAATTCACACCCAAGCTCAAGGAAGGGACCATTGTCCTGCGGCTGACGATGGCCCCCTCCATCTCATTGGTACAAAGCACGCACACGACGCTGCTGGCGGAACGGCGGGTGCTCAACATTCCCGAAGTGCGCGAGGTCGTGACACGAATCGGTCGCGGCGAGGTCGGTGCCCACACGGATCCGATCAACAGCGCGGAGATGTATGTGCTTCTCAAGCCCGAATCCGAGTGGCGCGCGGGTGTCGATCAGGAAGGAATCGAGGACTCGATTCGCGAGTCGGTCGCCGACATGACCGGCGTGCTGGCGAACCTGACGCAGCCGATTGAGATGACCGTCGACGAACTCCTGGAAGGGGTTCGGGCGGAATTGGCGGTCAAGGTTTTTGGCGATGATCTGGAGGTTTTGAAACAGAAGGCCGATGAAATCGCCTCGGTGGTTCGCGACATTCGAGGCGCTGCGGATATCCAAGTCGATCAGGTGAGCGGCATGCCGCAACTGTTGATCCAAGTCAATCGACAGGCTATCGCCCGATACGGGCTGAACGTCAACGATGTGCAGGCGGTGATCCGGGCGGCTGTCGGTGGTGAGGTGGCGGGACAGATCTTCGAGGGGATCCGACGTTTCGATATCCTGGTCCGCTTCGAGCCGGACAAACGAAACACGGCAGGCGCGATCCGGGATCTCCTGATTACCACGCCGGACGGCATGAACGTTCCCCTGGATCAACTGGCGACGGTTCGGGAAATCATCGGTCCGCGCCAGATCACGCGCGAAAACAACCAGCGATTTATCACTGTGCAGTGCAATGTGGTGGGACGTGACATCGGTTCATTTGTCGAGGAGGGACAGCGGAGGATCGATGCGAAGGTCGATCTACCGCCGGGCTATCTCGCCACCTGGGGTGGGCAATTCCGGCTTCAGCAGGAGGCCAACAAACGGCTCGCCGTCGTTGTGCCTGTGACGCTTTTGGTCATCTTTCTCCTGTTGTTCAGCAGTTTCCACTCGCTGAAGAATTCCCTGCTCATCCTGTTGAACATTCCCCTCGCGCTCGTCGGCGGCGTTGTCGGCCTCTGGCTGACCGGCCAGAATCTGTCCGTGCCCGCATCGGTGGGCTTTATCGCCCTCTTCGGGATTGCGCTGGAAAACGGCATGGTGCTCGTGACCTATCTGAACCAGCTTGTCCATGGCGGAACACCCCTCAATGAGGCGTCGATTCGTGGGGCGTGTCTGCGCGTACGTCCCGTGCTGATGACCGCCATCACGACGGCCCTCGGCCTGATCCCATTGCTTCTTTCGACAGGCACCGGCAGCGAAGTGCAGCGGCCGCTGGCCACGGTCGTCATCGGCGGTCTGGTGACGTCCACTCTGTTGACTTTGTTGGTGATCCCATCGCTGTACAAGTGGTTCGC
>CAYXGR010000273.1:0-4780 GCA_964464525.1 uncultured Planctomycetaceae bacterium | reverse complement strand
GGGGCAATGGAGGCATGTGGCCCTTCGGGGCAATGGAGGCATGGACCCTTTGGGGCGACCTTCATATTCAGGCGTGGCGATGCACTGGCATGGACTTGCGGTCCTATCAGAAGCATCATCAGATCAGATAGTCTTTTTGTCGTGAATAAATACTTGTCGGGCACCTTCCAAATGGGTACACTCATGTCTCAGTAGGGTCGGGGGGAGGGGGCGGCGCGCAGTGGACTGTGTATTCGTATCTGCCGGAAGGCCCTGCTCGATGGAAGGGAGTCTGATGTCCACGACCCCAAGGATGGTCCGATCGAGCTTTTTTCTCCCAATCTCTTCAGGCGACTTTATACCTGTATGTAATCAATCGTGCTCCGCCGAGAGTCGGGTGTCGATGCTGCAGGAGGATCGCTTCGGCCGTCTGCTCAATGGCGAAAACTTCCTGTGGTCGTGGGCGCGTGGGAGTGGGCACCGGACGGACCCCGTCACCCCAAAATAGCAATCCGATGAAAGGATCAATAACCATGGCGAAACGAAAGACAGCGAAGAAAGCACCGGCGAAGAAAGCGAAGGCGCGGGGTACGGTCAGAAGGAGAACGGCGAACGTTGCCACTGTGGCGGAGATCCTCGTCGCGCGCCAGGAGGAGTTGCTGAATGACTGGCTGGAGAACATCAAAAGGCTGGATGGAACACAGACTCTCGATCTGATGACCGATGCGCAATTGCGCGTCCAAACCAAGGATCTCCTGCGTGCGCTGACAACGGCCTTCGGCGTCGAGCAATACGTTGATATCAATACGCCGGATTATGCCGACTTGGTGGCGATACTGCACGACCTCAGCGCCTTGCATACCGAGCAGGGTTTCTCCCCCGGCGAGACGGCTAAATTCATCTTCTCGCTCAAGGACAGCTTGCTGAAATTACTTCAGGAGGAGCTGGGTGACCGGTCGCAGTTGCTCAACGAAAAGGTCACGAAGATGAACAAGGTGATCGACGATCTTGGACTGATCACCTTCGAAACCTTCGTCATGACCCGAGAGCACATCATCGGCGAGCAGAGCCGCTCGCTGATGGAACTCTCAACACCGTGCCTGAAGGTCTGGGACGAGATTCTGATGCTGCCGCTGGTGGGTGTGATCGACACGACGCGTGCGCAACAGGTCATCGAGAATCTCCTCAAGGCCATCGTCGGTACTGAGTCACGTGTGGCGGTTCTGGACGTCACCGGCGTGCCGGTCATCGACACGAAGGTTGCACAGCACCTGATGAAGGCGGTGACGGCAGCGCAGATGCTCGGCTGCGTCGTTATCCTGACCGGGATCAGCCCCGACGCGGCGCAGACGCTGACCAAGCTCGATGTTCAGTTTGCGGGCATGAACACGTGCGGTACGCTGAAGGCAGGCCAGGCCCTGGCATTCAGTCTGGTCGGCCTCAAGGTCGTGCGGAAAGGGAACTGACCATGAAAGTCGCGATACTCAAACTGCGCGGTATCCTCCTGACCTCGATCCAGGTCGACTTGAGCGACGAGGATGTCCTGGCCTTCCAGTCCGACGTGCTTCGCGTGCTGAACGAGACCGAAGCCAAGGGGTTGGTCATCGATATCACGGCGATGGACGTGGTCGATTCGTTTATGGCCCGGGTGATCAATGACACGGCGATCCAGGCCTGCATGCTTGGGGCGCAGGTCATTTTGTGCGGTATGCAGCCGGACGTGGCGCTGACGCTGATCGAAATGGGACGGGAACTCATCGGGGTCGAAACGGTTCTCAACCTCGATCAGGCCTTCAATCGGCTGGAGACACTGATCGAAGAGGGGGGGGGCTGATATGAGACGCAAACGGGTAGAATTGAAGCAGTCAAGCGACGTCGTAGCCGCCCGCCAGGCCTGTCGGGAGTTGGCGCGCGAACTCGGCTTCGGCTCCGCCGACCAGACCCGCCTGGCCACGGCCGCCTCGGAACTGGCGCGTAATGTGATCCAGCACGCGGGCGAGGGCGTGTGCGTCATTACCGACGAGTCGAAGAATATGACCGCCATGATTCGAGTGGTGGTCGAGGATAATGGTCCCGGCATCGCCGACGTGGACCGGGCGCTCGAATCGGGCTTCACGACCAGTGGCGGCCTGGGCACGGGTTTGCCGGGAGCGAAGCGGCTGGTGCATGAATTCGCGATCAACTCGCAGCCGGGACACACGGTCGTACAACTGAAGATGCAGAGGAAGAAGACGTGAGCGATGCCAAATACATGATGGGGGATGAACCGGGGGTGGTGGTTGCGGTCACGGCGGAGTGGAACGTGGCTCAGGCGCAACGGGTGGCGAAGGCGCTGGCACGGTCGGTGGGGATGTCGCGCGTGGCGGTGTACAGCCTCATCACGTCGGTTTCAGAACTGGCCAACAATCTGTTCTGCCATTCTCGCGATGGCGGAACCCTCACGATGAGGACTGTGAGGCTGACCGGTAGCGTGGGTGTCGAGATCGTGGCCCAGGACGATGGCCCCGGCATCGCCGACGTGGAAATGGCCATGCGTGACGGCTTTACGACCAACGGCGGGCTGGGGGGCGGCCTGCCCGGTGTCAGGCGACTGATGGATGAGTTCGAGATTCAATCGCAAGTTGGCATTGGGACGCGGGTCGTTGCCATAAAGTGGGACCATGCAGCTAGCCATCGCTAAACGCCCATTTGAAGGGCCGTACTGTGGCGACCAGGCCAGATTCTGGGAGTACGACGGAATGGTTGTGCTTTGCATGATCGACGGCCTGGGCCATGGTCAATATGCGGAACATGCCGCGATGATGGCTTTGGATTATGTTGGACTCCATCATCGTGAACCACTGCTGGAGGTGTTTGCTGCCTGTAACAGGGCGATCCATGACACGTACGGTGTGGCCATGGGGATCGCCGTGTGCGACCGGCCAGCCGGGACGCTGACCTACGCGGGCATCGGCAATACGCGGGCGAAGGTCGTTGGACAGGAAACGACGCGGCTGTCCAGCCACTACGGTATTGTCGGCAGCGGCTACCGCACGCTGAAGACCGAGACCGTCCCGCTGGCGCCGGGCGATTTGGTGATCCTGTACACCGACGGCATCCAAGAGTTGATTGACCTGTCGGGCTATGACGAATCGCACCGCGCCGAGGTAGGGCGTCTGGCCGAGTCGATTCTCAATGACTGGCGACGCGAAACGGATGACGCGGCGGTCCTGGTATTCCGGAACGGAGACTAAGATGGACACTCCCAAGTTCATGGACGCGTATGCTGCGGTGCTGAAGTCCTTTGTGGACAGCCGGGAGGAGTATTACCTGTCGCAGGCGGGCAAGCTGGGGCGCGAAATGGTGCGTGTCGGCGTTCCGCCCGAGGAAATCGCCGAGATTCACGAAGAAGCGATTCATCGCCTGGCCGAGAAGTTTCCCGACAAAACGCTGATCGAGTCTGTCCAGCACATCTCGACGCCTCTGATGGAGATGCTGATGGCCTACGGTCTTGCCTATCGGGAACAGCAGGATGTGCGTGCGCGGGCCGAGGAGGCCCTGCACGAGAGCGAGGAGCGGTTCTCCAAGGCGTTTATGTCCAGTCCGCAGGCGGTGATCATCAGCCGGCTCGACGACGGGCGTATTGTCGATGCCAACTCGAGCTTCGAGCGCATGGCCACTCTTTCCCGCGAGGAGATGATCGGTCGGACGACCGACGAGCTTGGCCTGTGGGAACGGCCGGCCGAGCGGGAGGAAATGGTGCGTGCGATCCGGGAACATGGCTCGGTTCGCGACATGGAGGCTGTGTTTCGTTCGAAATCCGGCGAACAACGGATCGGTCGAATGTCGGCCGCACGGATCGATATCGGGGGAGTTCCCCATTTGTTGTCGATCGCCGAGGACATCACCGAACGCAAACGGGCCGAGGTGGAACGGGCGCGGCTGGCGGCTGCGGTTGAGCAGGCCGCGGAGGGCGTGGTCATCACCGACACCGAGGGCAACATCCAGTACGTCAATCCCGCCTTCGAACGGATCACTGGCTACTCTCGCAGCGAGGTGCTCGGCCGCAATCCTCGTATTCTCAATAGCGGCAAGATGACACAGGCGTTTTATAAGGAAATGTGGACGACGATCAAGGCGGGTCACGTTTGGAGTGGACGCTGGACCAACAAGAAAAAAGACGGCACGCTATTCGAGGAGGAGGCGGTCATCTCGCCGATCCTCGACGAGGCTGGCGAGATCATCAACTTTGTGGGTGTGAAGCGTGATATCACCCATGAAATCGAGCTTGAAACTCAGCTTCGCCAATCTCAAAAGATGGATGCCATCGGCCAGCTCGCCTCCCGCGTCGCCCACGAGTTCAATAACCTGCTGGTGGGGATCCTGGGCAACGCCGAACTGCTTCTGGCCGAGACTCGGGTCGAAATTCCTGAAGGTTTCAAACAGCCCCTGGAAGACATCGCCCAGTCCGGTCGGCGCGCCGCGGAGTTGACAAGCCAACTTCTGATGTTCAGCCGGAGGAAGAATGCCCAAGTCACGCAGATCGAACTCAACCCGTTGGTCAGCGAGATGCGACGGATGCTTCGACAACTGGTGGGGGAACACATCAAGATCGAAACCTCTCTCGCCGCCGATCTTGTACCGATCCACGCCGACGCGGGCGAGATCGAGCAGGTGATCATGAATCTTGCACTCAATGCCCGTGACGCCATGCCGCAGGGCGGGATGCTCACATTACGGACCGATAAGGTTTCGCTCGACGAGGACCAGGCATCCCGGATTCTGGATGCTCGTCCCGGACCGCACGCGGTCCTGTCGGTTT
>CAYXGR010000272.1:0-4830 GCA_964464525.1 uncultured Planctomycetaceae bacterium | reverse complement strand
ACTTGCGTCTTCGTCCCCTTCATCCTCCGCCATGTCCTCTTCCACTTCCTCCTCAGAGGCGCGGGTGGACAAAACATCCATGCCCGGCGGCTCCATGCCCACCACCAGGAAGTCCGTCATCGCATCGACGCGGTCGACGACTCGGCCGCCCGAGCGTCGAATGAGCGAGGCAATATTCTCCCGACCACGCGCATCGGCCTGACCGTCAAAATCGGTGTCGAAGTCGCCGACGATGCAGAACACACGCTGCTTGGCGAGATTTCTGCTAAGGATGATGTTTCCGACGGTGTCTCCCTCAAGAATCGGGTTATCCGGCGACGGCGGCGAGACCACGCGGCACTCCGAGGTGCGCTGGCCGACATTGACGACTTCGAGACTGGCCTTCCCGCGTCCGTTGGCGGGGATACGCTCGTCGCTCGAATAGACGCTGAACGTCATGCCCAGGCTGGCATTTTCCTCGCGGCCGAGATTGATATGCACGAGCGCATTGCCCGGAATCGCATGGAGAATCCGGCCGACGGGTGTCCGAGCCGAGGCGAGTGATTGCGCATTGGTAGGAGCGGGGCCGCGGCGGTCGCCCAATGCCTGGGCCTGTTCTTCCATGAGCGCGTTTTGTTTCGAGGCGGCCTCGCGATATTGCTTCCTCATCTGTGCGTTCGACTTTCGCGCCTCGATGAGTTCCAGTCGGCCGGACTCTACCTTCTGGGCCAGCGCGCGGTGTTCGTTGGTTTTGATGTCTTCCAGATCGCTCTTGGCCGCCTGCGCCGCCGCGAGATTTCCCTGGGCCTTTTCCAGCCGTGTGTCAAATTTGGATTTTAATTTCCGGTTCGTTGCGATCGCGTCCTTGAGGTTGTCCTTGACCGACTCCAGTTCTTCCTCGGCCTGGGTTCGCGCTTCCTTCTCGGCGACATACAGATTGTGTAGATTCTTGATGAGGGTGCTCGCCCCATAGGCCGAGCTCATCTCGCCGGGATCGGGCACTTCGTTTCGCGTGCCGATCTCCTCGAGAACGCTGTCCAACTGGGCGATGGCCGTCTGCGGCGTCTCGTTCTGATTGCCCGACAACCGACTCAGCAGAAGTTGCACGCCCTTGTTCATTTCGCCAACAAGGGTTTTTCTGGACGAGGAGGCATCCGGGAACAGGCCCTTGGCTGTGGTTTCGTCGCCCCGGCTCGCCAGCCGCGCGCGGGATTGGACCGCTTGGTCCGTATCGGCGCGCAACTGCTCCTGGAGCGTGAACAGCCAGATCAGGACGCCGCCGAGAAGTACCGCGACGATGATGGCGACGACCATGCCGATTGTGGTTGCGTTGGATCCGCCGCGCGACGGTGCGACACCAGCCATGAGATAGCTCCTTCGATTAAGAAACAGCGCCGGAAAACCGGCGTCGATATCGGTTTGACCCCCCGGCGGGTTGCCCCCGGTTGTTTGCCCCGGTTAATTGCTTGAACCGTGTTGAGTCGTTGAGACTTTGCCAGGAGGGTACGGTCCGGTATGGGCGCTGAATCTCTCCAGCGCGGTGCATATATAAGTATCCGCGAACCAGGTCGAAATGTCAACGTCCAGACCCGATTGAAACGGGTCCACGACAGAATCGGCGGATTCCATGCCGGATTCAGCCGGACAGGCGCAGGATGGGTCATCGGACCCATCTGTTGAGCATGCGGACCGGCATGGGTGCCCCATCCCTTCTCAAAAGAAAGAGCTGCTTCCATCAGGGCCGCCTCTATCAGAGCCGCGACCGTGAGGGAGCGGTCATCGCCCACCCTCCCAGAACGATTCCAGAACATCGTGATGATGGCACTCTGCCGATGGAATGACGACTGCACGATTGCTGAGAGTCCACACCCACCGCTCCCTTACGGTCGCGGCTCTGATTAATTGGTGAGAAATGCGGGCTAGTAGGGCCGATAGTCGACGGCCAGTTCCAGAAAGAACCCCCCGCCAGGTTCCGAAAACACGGGTCCTTATGGGGCCGAGGGCCGTGGATATGAGATCACACATCATTGACAGCCGCCCCGCTCGCGTGCACAACACCCCCGGAGCCGCACACATGCCACGCCGGACACTTTATCTCATCGACGGTCACGCCCAGATCTACCGGGCCTATTACGCCCGGATCCCCCCGCTCTCGTCGCCCACCGGCGAACCGACCAAGGCCGTCCACATCTTTGTGCAGATGCTCTTGAACCTCCTCCGCGACCGAAAACCGGACTATCTGGCCATGACGATGGACGTAAGCGATAAGTCCGTCTTTCGCGTGGAGATCGATCCGGAATACAAGGCCAATCGGGATGCCTCACCCGAGGATCTCGGTCCTCAGATCGAAAGGATCGTCTCGATTCTCCAGGCGATGAAGGTCCCCATCCTCCGCCGGCAGGGATACGAGGCCGACGATTTGATGGCCACGCTCTGCCGCCGCTACGCCGGAGACGATCTCGACGTGATCCTCGTCAGCAAGGACAAGGATCTTGATCAGCTTCTGAGCGACCATGTGCGGATGTATGACCCTCCCCCGAAGGATTGCGAAACCGACGTCGCCACGATGATCGCGTCGAAGGGCTACGGCCCTGAGCAGGCCGTCGAGGCACAGATGCTCATGGGCGACAGCACCGATAACATCAAGGGCGTCCTCGGTGTCGGTCCGAAAAAGGCCGCCCAACTTCTGCAAAAATATGGCACCGTCGCCGACATTATGGACCATGCCGACGAGCTGACACCGAAACTTCGCGAAAACATCCGCGCGTTTCGCGAACGGATGGACACGGTCCGGCGACTGGTCACACTCGATCCCGACGTAGAGATCGATTTCGACCTCGATGAGGCGGACATCGATCGATTCGATCCGACCGCCGCCACGTCGATCCTCTCTGAACTCGGGCTCAAACGCCTGTTGGAACGCATCGGGGGTGACGCCGGCGCGGCTGTACCCCCTGTTTCGGAACAGGCGGGTCGTTCTGGAAACGCTACAGGCGTAGCAGAAGCCACTCTGTTCGGCGACATGCAGTCGACCGACGTCGGCGCGCCGGGCCGATATGAACTGATTGATTCGGATCCGGCACTGGCCGATTTCGCCAAAAAACTCAAAAAGGTTCCGGTCTTCGCCTTCGACACCGAGACCACCAGCCTGGTGGCGGCCGATGCCGACCTGGTGGGGATCAGCATCGCCTACGAGGCGGACACCGGTTGCTACATTCCCCTGCGCGGCATCGGCAAGACCGTCAGCGAAGCGGCCGTCCGCAAACACCTGGGGCCGATCTTCGCGGATGAAAAAATCCGAAAGTGCGGGCAGAATCTCAAGTATGACGTGGGTGTGCTCATGACGTTCGGCCTCGAAGTCAGCGGCATCGATTTCGACACGATGATCGCCAGCTTCGTGATCGAGCCGGGTCGGCGATCCCACGGCATCGACGCCCTCGCCGATGACCTCCTGCGCTTTCGAAAGATTCCGACCGTCAGCCTGATCGGCAAGGGCAAGGAGCAGACCACCTTCGACAAGCTGCCGACCGTGCAGACGTGCGACTATGCCGCCGAGGACGCCGACATCGCCTGGCGGCTTCGCGTGCTGCTGGAAAAACGGATGACGGAGCCCGAACTCCGCTCCCTGTTTTACGATCTTGAGTTGCCCCTGCTCGAGGTGCTGGCACGGATGGAACACAACGGCATCGCCGTCGACACCGACCTGCTCGCCCGGCTCAGCGGCCAGATGGCCGACCGACTGGCCGAACTGGAGAGTGACATCCACGCCGCCGCCGGTCGGCCCTTCAACATCAATTCCACCAAGCAACTTGCCGAGGTACTTTTCGACGAGCTGGGACTCCGCGTCGTCAAACGAACCAAGACCGCCCGCTCGACCGACGCCGAGGTGTTGCGGACATTGGCGGCGGAAACAAACCTGCCGCTGCCGAATCTCGTCCTCGAGAATCGCGAACTGGCCAAGCTCAAGGGAACCTACGTCGATGCCCTGCCGGAGATGGTCAGCAACCGCACCGGCCGCATCCATCCGAGTTTCCATCAGACCGGGGCGATCACGGGTCGCCTATCGTGCAGCGATCCGAATCTTCAGAACATCCCCATCCGCAGCGAGCTGGGTGCGCAGATTCGCCGGGCATTCGTGCCGGGCGAATCGGGAAACGTCCTGATCAAGGCGGACTATTCGCAGATCGAGCTTCGCGTGTTGGCCCACTTCAGCAAGGACAAGGCCCTGATGGCCGCCTTCGCCGAGGATCGCGACATCCACGCCTTCGTCGCCTCCCAGCTTGCGTGCATCCCGATCGACCAGGTTACCAAAGAGCAGCGATCGCGGGCCAAGACGGTCAACTTCGGGATCGTCTATGGCCAGTCGGCCTTCGGGCTGTCGCGTCAGACGGGCATGTCGATGAGCGAGGCCAAGGATTTCATCGCGTCTTATTTCGATCGATATCCGCGAATCCAGAGCTTTCTGGATGAATGTGTCGAACACGCACACCGACACCGATACGTCAAGACGATGCTCGGTCGGAGGCGGCAGATCCCCGACATCGACTCACGAAACGCCTCGGCCCGTGGGGCGGCGGAGCGGCTCGCGGCCAATACCGTCATCCAGGGCTCGGCGGCGGACCTGATCAAGCGGGCAATGATCAATATCGACAGACGCATAATCAGGGAGAAGCGGTCGGCTCGGATGCTGTTGCAGGTGCATGACGAGCTGGTTTTCGAGGTTCCCGAGCGGGATGTTGCAGAAGAAGCGGCGATAATCGTCGAGGAGATGTCCACGGCGATTCCGTTGGATGTGCCCGTCAAGGTCGACATTGCTGCCGGCTCAAACTGGCTGGATGTCGAGGAGATCAT
>CAYXGR010000271.1:3639-4837 GCA_964464525.1 uncultured Planctomycetaceae bacterium | reverse complement strand
TTCCAACCACTGTGGCACCGGTTTCCAACCGGTGCGAACATTCACTTCACCGACTGCTTCTCGGACGATTCCATACCCACACGATCCGCCGATCGACCGCTGTCGCCGACCCGTGCTGGTCGCATCAGCACCGTCGCCCCTCCTCGAACACAATCGTTTATCCTCACCGCCGGCTCCAGTCCCGATTCGGCCGGGACGATCAGATCGGTCCGCGAGCCGAACTTGATCAGGCCGACCCGTTCGCCACGGCCGACATGATCGCCGCTGCCGAGCCGGCACACGATCCGTCGGGCGATCAGCCCCGCGATCTGCCGGACGATGACCGGGCCGCCGAGCGGGTCGTCGGGCTCCAGCACGATCGTGTTCCGCTCGTTGCGGCTCGCCGACTCCGGGTGCCGGGCATCAAGAAATTCGCCCGCCTCGTATTCCGTCCGCACGACGCGGCCGGCGCAGGGGGATCGGTTGATGTGGACGTTGAAGATCGACAGAAAGATGCTGATGCGGATCGCCGGTCCGCCGATGGTCTCGTCGTAATCAATCCGATCGACATGGGTGACGCGGCCGTCTGCCGGAGAAACCATGAGGCCGGGCTCGCCGGGGATCGCTCGCTCCGGATCGCGAAAGAATGCGAGGACAAAGAGCCACACGATCAACAATGGCCCCGCGAGGATCCACAACCAGGGTGTGACCGTCAGGGCAGCCCAGACGGCCACACCGCCTCCGAGGCCGAGGGTGGCGGTGGCGATGAGCATTTCCCAAAATCCGTCGCGTGCGAGCCGCATGGGGGTCCATTCTGTGAATACGGGGTGCCAGGCTTACACCCCCCGGGCCTTTTCGGGGCGGGTAGGCATAAGTCCCCCACCTCCTCCGGAAGCGGGTGGCCAAGTGCTCCTCTATCGGGAACGAACGAGATTATAGGAGGAGGCTCACCGATGGCGAAGAGGAGACCGTAAGCTTGGAAGGCACCGGCCCGTGTGCCACTGCTCCAAGCAATGCAATTATTGTTTGCCACCGACTTCAGTCGGTGGAGAACACCATTCTCTATCCCACCCAGCCGGCTTCAGCCGGACTTTCATGACTCAATCCCGGCGAATGAGGTTCCAACAAGCCCCATTCACCGGTCTTTCCCGCGAAGCGAACCTCAGCCCGGCCTCACGGGGCCGGTAACCGCCTGTCCGGTTGCAATACAACCTTGGAC
>CAYXGR010000271.1:0-3539 GCA_964464525.1 uncultured Planctomycetaceae bacterium | reverse complement strand
CTGGCACGAACAGTCTTTCTCTCACTTCTCATCACGGTACTCCCCCTGTCTTGTTCCGAGTCGGAAAGCTCCGGCGGCAAGCTTGTCCTGACCGGTTCGAGTACGGTCGCCCCGTTGGCCGCCGAGATCGGCAAACGATTCGAATCGCTCCACCCCGGTGTTCGAGTGAACGTACAGACGGGTGGCTCATCGCGCGGCATCGCGGACGCCCGAAGCGGTCTGGCCGATATCGGCATGGTGTCCAGAGCACTCAAGGATGAGGAACAGGATCTCCACCCCCACACCATCGCCCGCGACGGAATCTGCGTCATCGTGCATCGGGATAACCCGATCCAATCGCTCAGCAGGAAACAGGTAATCGCCATCTATACCGGAGGCATTCAGAACTGGAAGCAGGTCTCCGGCAAGGATGCGCCCATCACCGTGGTGAACAAGGCCGAGGGTCGCTCCACACTCGAACTGTTCCTGCACTACTTCTCCCTCAAGAATACCCAAATCCATCCGGACGTGGTCATCGGAGACAACGAACAGGGCATCAAAACCGTCTCCGGAAATCCGAACGCCATCGGCTACGTCTCCATCGGTACGGCAGAATACGACGCGACCCGAGGTGTTCCTATCAAATTGTTGCCGATGAAAGGAGTCGCCGCGTCGATCGACAGTGTCAAAAACGCTACCTATCCACTCTCCCGCCCGCTCAATCTTGTGACCCGGAACGAACCGACCGGTCTCGCCAAGGAGTTCATCGAATTCGCCCGCTCCGAGCAGGTTCATGACATCATCAAGGAACAATACTTTGTCCCGTTGGCAAAATGACCGCGCGCTCATCTGGATTTTGAGATGCTGCGCTGCAATTGCCGGCACCATTGTCGTGTTGATTGCCATCTTTCTGGTCATCGAGTCCATGCCCGCGCTGCGCCATGTGGGCCTCGCCCGGTTCTTCACTGACGCCTCCTGGCACCCGGCCGTGGGCGCGTCACAGGGCACGTACAACCTGGTGCCCATGTTATGGGGAACCCTGCTCGCCATGTGCGGATCGGTCCTGCTGGCATCTCCATTGGGGATCGGATCGGCCGTGTTCTGCCACTTCTACGCTCCGAGGGCGATCGCCCGATCGTACCGCAGGTTGATCGAACTATTGGCGGGCATTCCTTCGGTGGTGTACGGCTTCTGGGGTTTGGTGGTTCTGGTGCCGCTGATCCGCCAATGGCAGCCGCCCGGAGCGAGTCTCCTGGCGGGCATCGTCATCCTCACCCTGATGATCTTACCCACCATCGCGCTGCTGGCGGATGCGTCGCTCGCCAGCGTGCCCTCGCAGTTTCTGCATGGCGCGGCGGCCCTGGGCCTGTCACGCTGGGGCACCCTCCGGGGTGTTGCGTTTCCTGCCGCAAAGTCCGGTCTGTTGACCGGTATCATCCTCGGCACCGGCCGCGCTATCGGTGAGACGATGGCCGTCCTCATGGTCTGTGGCAATGTGGTTCAGACGCCCGGCGGCCTCTTCGATCCAATCCGCACGCTCACCTCCAACATCGCCCTGGAGATGGCCTATGCGATGGGGGATCACCGCTCGGCGCTGTTCGTCAGTGGTCTGGTCCTGCTGGGACTCATCGTCCTTCTGGTCACCGCAACGGAATTCCTCAGCAAGGGGCGTGTCCATGGTTGAGACACTGGGGCCAACCCTTCGTCCGCGTGGAGGACGTTTGCAGGACGCCTTGGCGTCGGCGATTGTCTGGACGATGGCCCTTCTGGTTGCGGGGATGTTTTTCTGGCTGCTCGGAGACATTGTCTGGCATGGCTTGGGCAGGATTTCGTGGGCCTTTCTGACTGAGGCGCCCCGTAATGCCGGTCGAGCGGGGGGCATTCTGCCGATCATTGTCTCGACCGTTCTTATCCTCGGGGTGTGCATGGTCGTGGCGCTGCCCGTGGGAGTCGGCGCCGCCGTGCTGCTGGCGGAGTTTACGGCCTCGGACAGCCTGTTTGGCCGGCTGGTCCGGCGCAGCCTAGATGTGCTCGCCGGCGTTCCGTCGATCGTCTTCGGTCTGTTCGGCAACGCGTTCTTTTGTGCCTATCTCGGCATGGGGTTCTCGATTCTTTCCGGGGGTTTGACGCTGGCATGCATGGTATTGCCCATTCTGATCCGGTCGACCGAAGAGGGTTTTCGCTCTGCTCCCGATGAATACCGCATGGGGGCCGCGGCGCTGGGAATGTCGCGCAGCACTTCGTTGATCCATCTGCTGCTTCCGGCGGCGGCGCCGGGGTTGTTGGTCGGGCTGGTGCTGGGCGTCGGGCGCGCCCTCGCCGAGACGGCGGCCCTGATATTTACGAGCGGCTATGTAGATCGCATGCCTCAGTCGTTGATGGATTCCGGTCGATCGTTATCGATTCATGTCTTCGACCTGTCCATGAATGTGCCGGGTGGCGATGCGAGTGCCTATTCGTCGGCCCTGGTGCTCATTGCGATGCTCCTGATGATCAACATCATGGCATCATGGATCTCCGATCGCTGGCTGCACAGGAGAATCATCACCGTATGAATCCGCCTCCAGAAAAACCGAATTCCGATTGCCGCTGTGTGGGGACGCCTGCCGATCCTGTCGACGCCACCGCATTCACACTCGGTCCGTTACAGGCCGGCCCCCCCTGCTGCGAACCCGAACCCCTGATCAGAGTTGAAGCGTTGTCGCTTTACTATGGTCGGAAACCGGCCTTCGAAGACATCACACTCACGATCAACCGGGGCTGCGTCTCCGCCCTGATCGGCCCATCCGGATGCGGCAAGACCAGCTTTCTCAATTGTCTCAACCGACTGACCGACCTGATTCCCGGGTGCCGCGTGAGCGGACGGATCAGGATCGAGTCGCTCGATGTGCGCGCCCCCGCAACCGATGTTCGGGCATTGCGGCAGCGCGTGGGGATGATCTTCCAGAAGCCGAATCCGTTTCCCCTTTCCGTCCGCAAGAACCTGGACTTGCCGCTCCGTGAACACGGCGTGCGCAAACGCGGGCAGTTGGAAGAAGTGCGTGAAACGGTTCTGAAACAGGTCGGCCTGTGGGAGGAAGTAAAGGATCGAATGGACGCGCCTGCCCTGTCGCTATCGGGCGGTCAGCAACAAAGATTGTGTATCGCCAGGGCCATCTCTTTGAAGCCGGATGTATTGCTGATGGACGAGCCATGCAGTTCTCTGGACCCCATCTCCAGCGGGGTGGTGGAGGATCTGATTGGCCGCCTGCGCCATCGCTTTACCGTTCTGGTCGTGACACACAATCTGGCCCAGGCGCGGCGGATAGCCGACTTTGCGGCGATGTTCTGGATCAAGGACGGATCGGGCCGTTTGATTGAACAGGGAACCGCCAGCCAGGTTTTCGAGTCCCCCGCTGAGTCGATTACGGCCGCCTATACGAATGGTCGCATGGGCTGATGCGGATCTGACCCGCATGGCTCGCCAACGGATCAGAGCCGCGACCGTAAGGGAGCGGTGGGTGTGGACCCCAACGTTGCATAAATTCCGCCTTCCATCGCTCGGGCGGAGTTCGTTTGAC
>CAYXGR010000270.1:0-4840 GCA_964464525.1 uncultured Planctomycetaceae bacterium | reverse complement strand
GAGCGGGTTATGGAAAACGCGACCCTAATAAAATGCTTTGACAAAGCACTAGCTTGGTTCGCTGAGACAGGAGAACTATGCCGCTCAGCAGAATTGCCCCATGTGTGCTCAGGTAAATTGACTACTTGGAATGAAGAAGAGCGGTTTTCTTTCAAGTAGTGGTTTCGGGATGTGACGGGGAGTGAGTGTGGGGAGGGGTGGCAAGTGGAGTGGCCTGAGTGGATGATAGTGTGGAATCGGTTTGCGCTGAGGGAGCCTCGGCGTGGTGGCTGGTAGCGCAAAAAAACCTCGCCCGACCTCTCGATGCATTGGCATCAATGGGGTAGGACGAGGGTGTGAAAACAACGCTTGAGAGTCTAACCGAGAAGCTGGCTTTTTTGTCATCGCTATCGAGAGAGTTTTCTCGTTTCGTGCGGATTGGCATCAGGACGATCGCGCCAGGTCGTTGGTTCGTCAGTATCAGACCGCGCTGGAGTCGGTGCTGGCATCTCGTCCTCACCTGCAGGACTGCGTGACGAATTGCGTTCATTGCGGCATTCGGTTTCTCACGCATCCTCGCAATGCAGGTCGAGTGGATTTGCGTTGTCCCTTCGGCTGCCGGCAGCATCATCGTCGGCAACGCTCGAATCAACGGAGCACGGCGTACTATCAAACGGCAGCGGGCCAATGGAAGAAGAAGCGTCTCAATAGCCGTCGCCAGTGCCGCCCCGATGATGCTGTCAATCAGCCGCCCGATCTCAGCTCGCAGGCGGCCGTATCAGACGAGTCACGCTCGGAAGACGAGTTGCAGAAGGCGGAGTCTGAGCCACAAGGCGTGTCGATACAACCCAAGCTGCGTTTGGGAAGTGTGCTTCTAGATGAGTCCGGTCTTCCGGAGTCCCCCATGCTGCCGTATGTGCGGATGGTGGCGAGCCTGATTGAAGGGATTCCGATTGGCCTGAAGCAGATGATCGCCTTCCTTCGACAGGCAATGAGACAACACAGCATCGCCAAGAGGTCTCGGGGCGACTACGTTTTGCATGTTCTGAATCAACACCCACCTTAGGAGCCATGGTGTGAGCGAACATGTGGAACTGTCGACATTGGACCCGCGCTATGAGGGGTATCGGCTACGGGACGACGCTCGCGAAGCGCGCTTGCTGGCATCGATCGCCGAGCGTGGGATCGAAGAAGCGTTGGAAGGCGTCGACACGTCCCAGGGCCGCTTCTTGCTCAACGGTTTCAAGCGCTATCGTTGTGCCGGAAAGCTCGCCCTGGGTTGTGTGCCGTATGTTTCTCTGGGTCAGGAGGAAGCGACGGGCATCATCAGCCTGATGCAGGGTTCGACGAATAGAGCCCTGAGCATCCTGGAACAGGCCCGCTTCATCGCCGACCTGCTCGACTTGCACGGCATGAGCGTGGCGGAGGTGGCCGAGACGCTCTCGCGCAGCAAAGCCTGGGTCAGCCTGCGGCGCACTCTGCTGGAGGAGATGAGCCCCACCGTTCGGCAGGCCCTATTCCGCGGCGCCTTCCCCGTCTACTCCTACATGTACACTCTGCGTCGGTTTAGGCGCCTAAACGCGGTCACGCCGGAGGTGATCGACCGGTTTGTGACGGCGGTCGCCGGCCAGCGGTTGAGCGTGCGCGACATCGAGTTACTGGCTGGTGCCTACTTCAGCGGTCCCAAATCTCTGCGCGAAGCGGTGGACAGCGGCAAGCTGGGTTGGTCGCTGGGCCAGATGAAGCGAGTCCCAGAGGACAGAGAGGGCTGCAACGAGTTCGAACGCGTGCTGCTGAAGGATTTGCAGATCCTCCAAAAGTTGATGCAGCGGGTGATGGTGAAGTGCGATCACCCGCGTCTGAAGAGTCGCGCCTTTTACGCTCAGGCCAACCTGTTGACGGGTGGTCTGCTGAGTTGTTTGCCTCCTTTTGCAGAAAGAATGAAAGCCTTCCATGATCGATCCGGACCTGCGTCAAGCCATTTACCAGTTGCATCAAGCCGGGATGCCGCTGCGGGAGATCAGCCGGCAATTGAAGGTCAGCCGCAATACCGTACGAGCCATCGTCAGCCAGCAGGGGACGCCGCCGCAGACGGTGCGCAAGGATAAGATCCAGATCGACGCCGATCTTCTGCGCCGGCTTTACCTGGAATGTGACGGTTGGGTTCAGCGGATCCACGAGAAGCTGGTGGAAGAGGAAGGCATCCAGGTCAGCTATCCCACGTTGACGCGCCGGTTGCGAGAACTCGAGATCGGCCGGCCGCGAAAATCACGTTGTGATCGCGTCCCGGACGAACCGGGCGCCGAGATGCAGCACGACACCACGGTCTACCAGGTGAAGCTGGCAGGCCAGCGGACGCGAGTCGTCGCCAGTTTGCTTTACCTCCGTTATTCGAAGCGGCGTTATCTGAAGTTCTACCGCGTGTTTCCCCGCTTCGCCATGAAGTGTTTTCTGCACGAAGCGTTGATGTTCTGGGGCTACTCGGCCAAGCAGTGCATCATCGACAATACCAATCTGGCGCGTCTACGTGGTAGCGGCCGACGAGCGGTGATCGTGCCGGAAATGGTGTCGTTCGCCGGGCGTTACGGCTTCGAGTTTGTCTGTCACGAGATTCGCCATCCAAACCGCAAGGCGGGTGAAGAACGCAGTTTTTGGACCGTCGAAACCAACTTCCTGCCAGGCCGCGTCTTCGAGAGCCTCAACGACCTCAACGAGCAGGCCTTCCAATGGGCCACCGTGCGTCTGCATCATCGCCCGACAAGCAAGACGGGCTTGATTCCCGCCAAGGCCTTCGAGCACGAACGCTGTTACTTGACCAAACTGCCGCCCTATCTCCCCGAGCCCTACTTGTCGCACCAGCGGGGGACGGATCAGTACGGATACGTGGCCTTCGCGGGAAACTACTACTGGGTGCCGGGCACCAAGCGGGAAGACGTCAAAGTCCTGCAATATGCGGACCGCTTGAAGATTTATCGCCAACGAACCTGTCTGGCCGAGTATCCCCTGCCACCGGAGGACGTCAAGAACGACCGTTTCAGTCCCGAGGGTTACCCGAAGCCCCGGCACCTGCCCAAACATCGCAAGCACGGTTCACAGCAAGAGGAAAAGCGGCTCCGCGCCATGGGCGGTGACGTCTCGGCCTATGTGGATTATGCCGTCAAGACTCCGGGGGTTCAGCGTCATCGCTTCCTGCGTGAATTGTTCTCCTTGAGCCAACAAGTGCCCCTATCCGTGTTCGTGCAAACCTTGCAGCGGGCTTTGCGTTATCGAGTGATCCACCGCGACACGCTGCAGCGAATCGCCTGGTTTTGCATGAGCCAACCACGGCACGATCTGCCGCAGGCGGAAGTGGATGAAGACTTTCGCCAGCGACCGGCTTACCTGGAAGGCTGGCTGACGGACGAGCCGGACCTGTCCCTCTATGACGAGACACCACAGGACGAGACACCACAGGACGAGACACCACAGGACGAGACACCACAGGACGAGACACCACAAGGCGAGACACCACAAGGCGAGACACCACAAGACGAAGACCCCAGCAGCACACCAGACAATGAGGACCACGATGGATGACGAACTGCAAGCAATTCTGAAGTATCTCCGCCTGAGGGGACTACTGGATCATTGGGACGAGTTACTGGGCGAGGCCCGACGCAAACGTTTCTCGCACGAGCGGCTCTTGAAGCACGTGCTTGAGGCCGAATACCGCGTCAAAAGCGAGAACGCCCGACGTCTCCGCCGCCAACGAGCCCACATCCCGGAACTGCTGGAAATCGCGACGTTCCCCTTCAGACGCCAACCCAAACTGGATCGCAAACGGATCCTGTCGCTCTACGACAGCTTCGACTACATGACCAAGACGCACAACATCGTCTGGCTGGGACCAACCGGCTGCGGGAAAACCGGATTGGCCACCGGCTTCTTGTTGCAGGCGATCGATCGCGGACACCGGGGCTATTTCATCACGTTTCCCGAGTTGGTGACGGAACTCTACACATCCCTGGCCGATCACTCTGAAGCCAAGGTCCTCCGCAAGTACGCGTCCTACGATTGTCTGGTCATCGACGAGATCGGATATGTGGAAGTGGAACCGGTGCAGGTCGGACTGTTCTTTACGCTCATGCAAAAGCGGCACAAGACCAAGACGACTTTGATGACCTCCAATCTTGGCTTCAGCGAATGGGGCTCGTTCCTGAAGAACAACCACCTGACCGGCGCGTTGCTCGATCGGCTGACGGCCACCAGCCGAGTGTTCAACATGAAGAACTGCCGGAGCCTGCGCGGTAACTTGGACAAGAGCCAAGACAACGACGCGGGATGAACTTCCACGACCTCCGCCGGCGCGCGGCTGCGGTTCGCGAGATCCCGTTGGAGTGGGTGTTGACCTACCGGGGCGCGGATCGCGACCGACGCGACCGTTCCAAATGGCACACCGAACAAGGCCCGCTCTCCGTGAGCGGGTCAAAGTTCATGAACTGGCGGTACGCCGTCGGCGGAGGCGGAGCGATCGACTTGGTCATGCACCTGGCCGATGTGGACTTCCCCACGGCGGTCAGCTGGCTGGAAGACCGTCTGGCGGCCGGCCATCTGACCGCCGACCGTTTGGCTATCAACGAAACCGCCGCTCCATCTCCATGCCGGAATTCCGCAGTCCCCGCAGGTCTCACCGGCAAGCTGCGCTTGCCCATGCCGGATGATGGCCTACTGGAGAGGATGCTTGGCTATCTGACTCGACATCGTCATCTTCAGCCATCGCTCCTTGAGCCGCTGCTGAGATGCGGGAAACTCTACGCGGACTGCCGCAGCAATGCGGTCTTCGTGATGGTGGCGGGCAAGGCCCAGAAACCCATCGGTGCCG
>CAYXGR010000269.1:0-4841 GCA_964464525.1 uncultured Planctomycetaceae bacterium | reverse complement strand
CACAGCCAGGCGATGGTTCGCTCGACGCCGAGGCCGAAGCCTCCGTGCGGCACTGTTCCATATTTACGGAGATCAAGATACCATTCGTAGTCCGCGCGGTTCAACTCCTCGTGCTCGATTTGACTGAGCAGTTCCTCATACGAATCTTCTCGCTGCGAACCACCGATGATCTCGCCGTAACCCTGCGGCGCCAACAGGTCGAAATTATTGCACAACCGATCGTCCTGCTCGTTCTTCTTCATGTAGAACGCCTTGACCGCGCGGGGATAATGCGTCACGAACACCGGTCGCTCATGCAATCGGCTGATGATCGTCTCGTCCGACCCGCCCAGATCCTTGCCCCATTGGAAGTTCGCCGCCAGTTCCATATGGAGCGGAATGTTGCGAATCTCTTCCTCCAATTCCGCCAACTCATCCCGAAATGCCACAATCTCGGCCGCCGCCTTGTCTTTCTTCCACTGCTTGACACCCTGGGCCTTTGCCAGGGCCTCCGCCTCGGGGATCAGCCGCTTGAGTTCCTCCACGCGCTGCGTCTTTACCGACAAATCCTCCTCCAACAGGGATTTGGCACGATCGCCCCGGAGCAACTCCGCCGCCTCAGAGTAAGTCAATCGGAAAAATGGTTTTTTAATCGCCTCCAGGCCCGCCAGGTCTCGACCCAGAAACGCCAGATCCTCCCGATGATCCGCCAATACCCGCGTGGCGATCGCGCAGATAAAGTCCTCCGCCAGGTCGATCACCGTGTCGAGATCGGCATAAGCGATCTCCGGCTCGACCATCCAAAACTCCGTCAGGTGCCGGCGGGTCTTCGATTTCTCCGCCCGAAACGTCGGCCCGAAGCAATACACCTTCCCCAGCGCCATGCAGGCCGTCTCGACGTAAAGCTGACCGGTCTGGGCCAGATAGACCGGCTCGCCGAAATAGTCCACCTCGAAGAGCGTCTGGGCCCCCTCCCCCGCGGCCGGCGCGAAGATCGGCGTGTCGATCAGCGTGAATCCGTTTCGATTAAAGAATTGCCGAATCTCGTCGATGATCGTGTGCCGCACCCGCAAGATAGACCACTGTCGTCTCGATCGAAAGTGCAGATGCCGATTGCGCATCAGGAACTCGACGCCGTGCGCCTTCGGCGTGATCGGATAGTCCGCCGAGTCGCCGACGACCTCCAACCCGCTCACGTCCAGTTCATGCCCGCCGATTTGCTTCTCGCTCGCGCGAACGACACCCGTCACGCGCAGCGACGTTTCCTGTCCCAGCCGGCGGGCCTCCTCGAAAAAACCCGCCGTCTCTGGCGATTTCGACACCACGCACTGGCAGAGCCCCGTCCCATCCCGAACCACCAGAAAGGCGATTTTCCCCGAGTCCCGCCGGTTGTAGAGCCACCCCTGAAGCGTGACGGTCTTGTCCACGTGCCTGTGCAAATCCCGAATCGCGATCATCATTAGTGCTTCCCATTAAAACCCGGTTCATTCCTTCATATCCGGCAAATGTTGTCGCGGATTTCCGAACGGATGGCAAGCCCGCTGAGCAATCCGCAATCGATTCACCCCACGATCCATCGATCCTGAACCGGCCGATGACACCCGGGGCATGCCTGGCCGACCGGCACCTCCGACAGATCGCCATCGCAATGCCCGCATGTGGGCGAGATCCGTGAGACCAATCGCTTGAGCCGTCGATGAAGCGACTTGGCTCGATTCCGAAAGACGGCGGTCGAGACCACCACCCACACCAGAACGAGCAATACGGCGGACAACACGCTCATAGTCTGCCCGCCTCCGAATACAAGCCGGGCAAGCTGGATCATGTCGATATGGGTCAACACCGTCAAGCCGCCGCACACGGCGAGCAGGAAAACCCATCGCATCATCAGCGATCGATACTGAACTGAGCCGATCCGCCGATCGGACAGAAACCGCACATCGGGCCGGATGAACACCGCACCGTAGGTCAATGCGCGATCGCACTCCGGACACGACGCGGGAAGGATGCCGCGACATTCACACAGAACCGCCCCACATTCCGTACAGCGTGGATTCGAAGGCGAACGATTTTCGAGGTGCCATAAAAAATACAACCCATGAAATGCAACAAGCAGCCCGAGGAACAGCAGCAGGTGAACCCACCACGCCTCCCTCTGCACCATCCCCGAAACCCAGACCAACACGAACACGATGGTGATGCCCGAGATCGCACGGGCTTGCGACGAATAGAGACGAACCGTCTCGGATCTCAGAATATGACGCGTGTCGTCCGGATCGAACGGCGTGCCGCACTCCGGGCATCGGCGGCTGACCAGATCATGCAACGCGTAATCGCAATTGGGACAGGTCCGCCGGTGCTTCGCCAGATAGGCGATGTGCCGACACAATTGCTGCTCCCGCCGTCCCATCCACCGGGCAAAGACCCACATCGCCACGACGGTATAGGCCGCGGCCACGAACGCCGCCCACAGCGCCCAGCCCCGCCAGATCAGAAAGAGAATGGCGACAGCCAGAATCAGGCCGTTGGCAAGTTGCGACAAGCGCAGACTGTTCTTCCAAAGCCGCGACTTGCCCTCCGCGATCCGGTCCAGACGCGTTTCGCGCAGCAGCCGGGCAGCCGCATCGGAATGACGATCGGAATCGTGAGCCATGCGCATTCCTAAGTGGGAGTGGCCTGTCAGATCCGCACTCGTCAGGATGCGGTCTGTGTTCGTCCACAAAAACCGCTCCCTTACGGTCGCGGCTCTGATCATCCGATCGCTTTCTCGCTCACTCTAGGAGAGGCTCTCGGATTCTAATTGTGATCCAACAACGACAACGCCAACGCCGACATGCTGCGAACCCCCGTCCGAATCGTCGGCTCCGGTTCGGTCTTGAACTTCGCGGAGTGCACCGAGGGCAACGGCGTGCCGCCGGGTTCATGCGCCGCCTTGAACCGCGTTTCGTCAACCACGCCCAACCAGAACATGAAGCCCGGCACCTTCAACAACCGCGCATACCGACCGAAGTCCTCGCCCCCCATCGTCGGCCGCCGCTCGATCGTATTCTCCGCGCCCACGAGTTGACGGAACACCTCGGCCGCCGCCGCGCTCAGTTCCGGATCGTTGTAGGCCGCGGGCGTAAAATCGGCGTCGAGCACCTGAACCGTCGGCGGTCGCGGACAACCCGCCGCCTTCGAAATATCCTCCGTTATCTGACGAATCGAATCCAACAGCAGTTTGCGAACCTCGTCCGTGTACGATCGAACCGTCAGCTGAAGCCGCGCATCATCGGGAATGATATTGTGCTTTGTCCCCGCGTGGATCGAGCCGACGGTCACCACTGCCGTGTCCCGAGGGTCCACCCGGCGGCTCACAATCGTCTGGAGCGCCATCACCAACTGCGCCGCCGCCACCACCGGATCGACCGTCGTATGCGGATGCGCGCCGTGCCCCCCCTTTCCGTGGATCGTGATATCGACCGAATCCACATTGGCGAACGCCCACCCCGGCGTGTAGCCCACTGTTCCCGTCTTCATCTCGTGCGACACGTGCAGGGCGATGCACTTGTCCGGTTTCGGAAACCGCTCGAACAGCCCGTCCTCGATCATCAGCCGCGCGCCCTGCCCGATCTCCTCGGCCGGTTGCGCGATGAGCACGAGTGTTCCCGACCATTGATCCTTCATCGCCGACAGCGTCTGCGCCGTCCCGGCCATCACGGTCTGATGCATGTCGTGGCCGCAGGCGTGCATCACGCCGACCTTCGCTCCGCCCGACCGCGTGTGCATCACCTGGCTGGCATAGGCCAGTCCCGTCTCCTCAACGATCGGCAGGGCGTCCATGTCGCAACGGATCAGGATCGTCGGTCCCTCGCCGTTCGCCAGCACACCCACCACGCCGAAACCTCCGACATTCGGCGTGACCGTAAACCCCGCCTCGGCAAACACCTTGGCGAGCCGAGCGGCGGACTCCTTCTCGTTCAGCGAAAGCTCCGGATTGGCATGGCAGATCTTGTAATACTCGATCCAGTCGCGAATGGAGGCATCCACCCGCTCGTTAATACCCTTGAGCAGGCTGTCGGACAGGATAGGTTCGGACTGGGCGGGTTCACCTATCCATCCAAGCAGGACAACACCCAGAAAAACAGTCATCGGGCCGGATATCCGGCGATTAGAAAGAGCTTTCATGTCAAATCCTCCGGCAATAGGGATTCAAGGCAACGATTATGCCGCCGACCTTCGGCGTGCCATGGATGGGCGAGCACTCGGCCCGCCTCGGGCGATCGAAGCCGGTTCTAACCTGGGCCCACCCGCCGTGTCTGGTATCATGTTGTGAAAACGATAAATAGGCAATGGCACTCGTACCATTTGTCGTTTCGTGCCGGGTGTGGGTGCCATGCTTACACATCCCGGCCTCATCGGGATGGGTGGCATGCAGGGTATCGGGTATCGTATTCACACTGCTCTGCTAGCCCAATCAAAGGCGTCCCGACGCACCGGGAAAACTGGAAAACGATCACTCCCACAATCCCCGAGCACTGGAATTATTTTGATTTTCGGCGTTTTGACTTTTTGACGTTCGTTCGTGTGCCACTGCTTCAAGCAGTGAGATGGCTCAAGATAGTTCTTTTCAAGGAGATTTCGATGCAACGATGGACGATGAGACTCATGGGTTTGGCGATGGCGGTAGCGATGACCGGCTGTATCGGCGTGGCGGCTTCGGACAACTCGCGTGTCGTCAAGGGCGCGAATGACCAGATCGCCGTGGTCGGCAACGACGTCTACGTGATCAACACCAAGACGGGCGAATCGAAAAAGGTGGACCTGACCGCGGCGACCGCCTATGTGGAGCCAAGCGAATCCACCGTCACCGCATCCGTCAC
>CAYXGR010000268.1:0-4866 GCA_964464525.1 uncultured Planctomycetaceae bacterium | reverse complement strand
GCACGATGCCTCATATCTCAAGGAACCGTCCCCGACAGGAGTCGAACCTGTAACCTCCGGCTTCGGAGGCCGGCGCTCTGTCCAATTGAGCTACGGGGACTGACAGGAGCCGATCATGCACTCCTCACCCCCATTCTAACATTCGGCAATAAGGCGGCAAGAGAGTTGTAGAACGACTTCGAGCCATCGGGTGCCACCGGCAAGCTATGCTTGCCGGTGCCGGGTGTTTCGATCCCATCTGAGCACATGAGGGCGGGTTCTGAGGGATTATGATCAACCGGTTATGTTCGAACCACCCTGCCTCATACCTCCGCCCAGCGAGACCATCAGATTCAGCGCTCCCT
This sequence comes from uncultured Planctomycetaceae bacterium, assembly GCA_964464525.1. Classification (GTDB taxonomy): domain Bacteria; phylum Planctomycetota; class Phycisphaerae; order UBA1845; family UTPLA1; genus CAYXGR01. The sequence goes on along the minus strand of CAYXGR010000268.1, from coordinate 4,522 downwards.
TGACGCCTCGCCCCACGTTGACCATCCTGTGCACTCTGACGATAACCGAACGGGCGATCCCAACGCCGCCGCCCCGAAAACCCCGATACTTGAATATGGATGTGGAAAACATGAGCACGACAACCGAAGGATCTAAAACCGCCGAACAGCTTCAAATCAACGAACAATTCGGCGCCCACAACTACCACCCCCTCCCCATCATCATCCAGTCCGGCGAGGGGTGCCGGGTCAAGGATGTCGAGGGCAACACCTTCCTCGACATGCTGGCGGCCTATTCGGCACTCAACTTCGGCTACTCCAACGAACGCCTCATCGCCGCCGCCACCAAGCAGCTCAACAAGGTCACCCTCACCTCCCGCGCCTTTCACAACGACCAGCTCGGCCCCTGGTGCAAGGATATCTGCGAGTTGAGCGGCTACGAGGCCGTCCTGCCGATGAACACCGGCGCCGAGGCCGTCGAGACCGCCATCAAGGCCGCCCGCAAGTGGGGCCACACCAAGAAGGGCGTCGCCGCCAACCAGGCCGAGATCATCTGCGCCGAGGGCAACTTCCACGGCCGCACCGTCACCGTCATCAGCTTCAGCACCGACGAGCAATACCGCGAGGGCTTTGGCCCCTTCACCCCCGGCTTCCCCCTCGTCCCCTTTGGCGATGCCAACGCCCTCGAGAAGGCGATCACGAAAAAGACGGTCGGCTTTCTCGTCGAACCGATCCAGGCCGAGAGCGGCATCCTCGTCCCGCCCGACGGCTACCTGAAACGCGTCCGCGAGATCTGCGACAAGCACAACATCCTCTTCATCGCCGACGAGATCCAGACCGGTCTGGCCCGCACGGGGGATCTGTTTGCCTGGCAACACGAGGACGCCCGGCCCGACCTGATGTGCTTGGGCAAGGCCCTCGGCGGCGGGATCGTTCCGATTTCGGCGGTCGTCGCGTCGCGGGAGGTGATGGATGTCTTCCGACCCGGCGACCACGGCTCCACCTTCGGCGGCAACCCCCTCGCCTGCGCGGTTTCCCGTGTGGTCGTCGACATGCTTCGGGACGACGACCTGGTGAAGCGTTCGAAGGAACTCGGCGCCCACTTCCGCACCAAGCTCCAGATGCTCGGCGCCCCAGCGGTGCAGGAGGTTCGCGGTCGCGGCCTGCTCATCGGCGTGCAGATCAAGCCGGAGTATCCCAAGGCCCGCTGGTTCTGCGAGAAGTTCATGGAGCAGGGCATCCTCTGCAAGGATGCCCACGAAGACGTGATCCGCTTCGCCCCCCCGCTCGTCATCGAACAGAAGGACATCGACTGGGCCATGGAGCGCATCGCGCCAGCCCTGCTCTCGGCGGAGCCGGTGGCGTAGCAGAAGAGCCGTGGGCTTCAGCCCGCGCGGTCGTTCGAGCCTCAGCGCGCCGAAAAATCGTGATGGGTGCCAGACCGAAATCAGCGAATCGAAGTATCTCGATTGAATGACTGCGAAAGTCGGATTTCTTCCGTGGAAAATCACGCCATGCAACCCATCGAGCGATATCGCGGATGCCTGCTCGGGCTGGCGACGGGCGATGCTGTGGGCACGACGGTCGAGTTTTATCCACCCGGCTCGTTCGAACCCGTAAGGGACATGGTCGGCGGCGGGCCGTTCGACCTCAAACCGGGACAGTGGACCGACGACACCTCCATGGCGCTCTGCCTCGCCGAAAGCCTCATCGAAAAACAGGGCTTCGACCCGGTGGATCAGCTTCAACGATATGTGCGCTGGTGGCGAGAGGGACACCTGAGCAGCACCGGAACCTGTTTCGACATCGGAAACACGGTCAGCGGCGCGCTCAGTCGGTTCGAACAGACCAGGGAATCGTATTGCGGTGATACGGATTCATACACCGCCGGCAACGGATCGATCATGCGATTGGCTCCCGTGCCGCTTTTCTACGCGGCGGATGCCGATGCCGCCATCCTGCGAGCAGCCGATAGTTCACGAACCACGCACGGAGCGGAGGAGGCCGTAGACGCCTGCCGCTATCTCGCTGCGCTCATCGTCGGTGCCATGAAGGGGGTGAGCAAAAATGAACTGACCTCGGAACACTATTCGCCGATTCCGGATTACTGGACCGAGCATCCCCTCACACCAGCCATTGAAGACATCGCCGCCGGTTCCTTTAGCCGAAAAGATCCCCCGGCGATTTGCGGAAAGGGATATGTAGTCCTGTCGCTCGAAGCGGCACTCTGGGCCTTTCATAAGAGTGGTTCGTTTCGTGAAGGGTGTCTTATGGCCGTCAACCTGGGAGACGATGCCGACACGACCGCGGCTGTATATGGACAGATCGCCGGCGCCTTCTACGGCGAATCAGGCATCCCCGAATCCTGGCGCAACCGCCTCGCGATGCGCGGATATATCTCGGAACAGGCCGACCGGTTGTACCGGATGTCAATCGCGGAGTGAGCAGGTTCAAGTGCTCGTGAATTCAACCGCCATGGGACTGCCGAATATCGAGATTGTGGCGCCGCCCGAGATATGAGGCGAGTGGAATCGGCATGTATTTTTTTGACTATAAACAGATCGCTAAGGGAGCTAGTATTCAGGAAGATTCACTCGATGCTTTGACCACGCGAATACGTCGTGAATTCCCCAAAGACGAGATGATGTTCGAATTGCACATGGTGCGCGCCTGCATGGCGGTTCGTGATGGTCACGTGTCTCTTGCGGATATACTCGCCGATGAGGCGACTTCGCCACGCTGAGAAAAAACGCTTTCGATGCCGAGTGATCGAATCCTGTCGATCCCGTCCCTCGTTCCGAACCCGAACCGCCGAGAACAACCTGACATCCATCCTCGATTCTGCTACACTGCCAGGATGAAAAAAATCGTCCAGGTTCCACTCCTTCGCCGAGGCCGAGGCCGCTGACAGGGCGTATTACCGGAACCTGAGTCCGGAGGAGCGAATCGATATCCTGTTGGAAATGATTGCCCGACATTGGGCCGATGAAGGGAAGGATTCAATAGGATTTCAGAGGGTTTATCGCATCCGAAAACTCGGCGAAGATTGACGTTGGAATAATCCCCATGATTTCGTAACGCCCCCTGCAAACTGCCATGGGTAGACAATAACGCCCATGCTACGGGAGTCCTTGTTATAAGGCTCAACACACCAAACGACACGAGGCAATAATAAACGAGGTTCGACGCATGAATGTACTCATCATGGGCGCCGCAGGGCGCGACTTTCACAATTTCAACTGTTGCTATCGAGAGAACCCCAGCTACCGCGTCGTGGCCTTCACCGCGACCCAGATCCCCGACATCGAAGGCCGCACCTATCCGGCCGCCCTCGCCGGCAAGCATTACCCCGAGGGCATCCCGATCTACCCCGAAGATGAACTCGAAAACCTCATCGCCAAGTTGAAGGTCGAACTCGTCATCTTCGCCTATTCGGATGTCCCGCACACGCACGTCATGCACATGGCCTCCCGCGTCAACGCCGCCGGGGCCAACTTCGGCCTCATCGGCGCCGAAAAGACCATGCTCCCCTCGAAGAAGCCCGTCGTCGCCGTCTGCGCCGTCCGAACCGGCTGTGGCAAGAGCCAGACGACCCGCAAAGTAGCCGAGGTCCTCAAGGCCATGGGCAAGAAGGTCGCTGTCTGCCGCCACCCCATGCCCTACGGCGACATCGCCAAACAGGCCTGCCAGCGCTTCGGTGAACTGGCCGACATGGACCGCCACGAGTGCACCATCGAGGAACGCGAGGAATACGAGCTTCACATTCAGAACGGCAACCTGCTCTTCGCCGGTGTCGACTACCACCGCATCCTCGCCGAGGCCGAGAAAGAGGCCGACGTCGTCTTGTGGGATGGCGGCAACAACGACATGCCCTTCTTCCGGCCCGATCTCATGTTCACCGTCGCCGATCCCCACCGGTCCGGTCACGAAACCGCCTACCACCCGGGCGAAACGAACTTCCGCATGGGCCACGTCATCCTCATCAACAAGGTCAACACCGCGGAGGAGGAGAACATCCGATCGATCGAGGAAAACGCCAAACGGATGAACCCCAAGGCGGAGGTGGTCCGAGCGGATTCGGCCGTGCATTGCCACGCTCCGGAGAAGATCAAGGGCAAGGCCGTGCTCGTCGTCGAGGATGGTCCGACGCTCACTCACGGCGACATGACCTTCGGTGCCGCCCATGTCGCAGCCCGCGAGCACGGCGCGTCGAGCATCGTGCAACCGCGTCCGTATGCCGTCGGCACGCTCAAGGCAACCTACGAAAAGTATCCGCACATGACCGAGATTCTCCCCGCGATGGGATACGGCGAGCACCAGATAGCCGATCTCGAGGCGACGATCAACGCGACGCCCTGCGATGCCGTGGCCATCGGAACGCCGATCGATCTGGCCAAGCTGGTCAAGATCAACAAGCCCGCCGTCCGCGTCTCCTACGACCTCGCCGGCCCGGGCGCCGACCGCGTAGAGGAAATCCTCCGCACCCATCCGCGATTGGCATAGAAACGATCTCACGAAGTCTGTGGCCCCGCCAGAGTGGCAT
>CAYXGR010000267.1:0-4893 GCA_964464525.1 uncultured Planctomycetaceae bacterium | reverse complement strand
CCTTGACAGTGCCACCCCTGACAGTGCCACCCTATGATAGTGACACCCATTCGATCATTGGGGCTTGGACAAGTCTCGCGGTTGCTATGCCGTGTGATCAACCACGTCTGCTATACGGATCGATTGTGATGTTATAAAATGGGGACGAAGTGTGCGTGAATTGTTTTTATCCTCATAGAGAAGTGTTCAGCCATTAGTAGTGGAGCATCATGGGAAAAAGACCGCGATATCCAGGAATTCGAATCACCACGAACGGGAACCAACTGGTTAGTTACTACACCGAGGCCCGGATCACCGACGGCGGGGTGTTTTATCCGATCACTCCCTCGACCGAGTCCGGGGAGATGTATCAGCAGGCGTATGCCGAGGGGAAGCTGAACGTCTTTGGGCAGTCTAAGCTCGCCCTCGAGGCGGAGGGGGAGCATGCGGCTCAGGGCGGTGCGATTGCCCTGTCGGTGACCGGCAAGCGGACGGTGAATTTTACGTCCGGTCAGGGCGTGGTCTATGGCCTGGAGCAGTATTACCACGCACCGGGGAAGTGCTCGACGATGGTGCTTGAGGTGGGTGCCCGGGCTTTGACGAAGCACGCCTTGAATGTTCATTGTGGCCACGACGACATCTACGCGGCGATGGATACGGGTTGGATCATCCTCTTTGCGAAGGATGCACAACAGGCTGCGGATCAGGCGTTGATTCTGCGGCGTGTGACCGAGCTGAGCCTGACTCCGGGTATCAATACACAGGACGGTTTTCTAACGTCGCACCTTGAGCGGACGTTCTACATGCACGAGGCCGACTTGATCCGAGAATTTCTGGGCGCTCCGGAGGACATCATTGATTGCCCGACCGAGGCGCAGCGCGAACTGTTTGGACCAACACGTCGTCGTGTGCCGGCGATGATCGATCTGAAGAATCCGATTCTGCTGGGCCCGGTGCAGAACCAGGAACACTACATGAACGGAGTGGTGGCGCGTCGGAATTGTTTTTCGGATTCGATTTCGTCCTTTCTGGAGCAGAGCTACGCGTTGTTCGGAGAGTTGACCGGTCGCTCGTACGGTCTGATTTCCTGCTACAAGACCGAGGACGCGGAAGTGGTTTTTGTGTCGCTTGGTTCGGCGGCGGAGAACATTGAGGCGGGTGTCGACTATCTTCGCGAGACACGTGGTGCGCGTGTGGGATCGATCCATGTAAACGTGCTTCGGCCCTTCCCGGAGGCGGCGATCGTCGAGGCGCTTCGCGGGAAGAAGAACGTCGTGGTCCTCGAGAGAACCGATGAATCGTTGGCCGGCGACAATCCGCTGGGACGAGAGATTCGGACCGCCTTGCACAAGGCGATGCTTTTTGAGGGTCGACCTGCTCATGCGGGTATACCGGCGATCGAGGAGAACGAGGTTCCGCGCGTTCTTCGCGGAGTCTATGGATTAGGCTCTCGTGATTTTCGTCCGGAGGCGATTTTGGGGGCCTATGAATTTGCCACGGGATCATTGAAACGTCAGGATGGGACCGGGGTTGACGACGGGGTTTCGTTTTTTGTATTGGGGGTGGATCATCCGTTCGAGGTGAAATCCGCGGAGTCGCCGTCGCTGTTGCCGGACAATGCGATCGCGGTTCGACTGCATTCGATCGGCGGCTGGGGGATGATCACGACGGGCAAAAACCTTGGGGAGATCATCGGGAAGTTCGGTGAGTATCTCGCGAAGCGTGACAACGCTGTTGACGAGAACGGGCAGCTCAAGGAGGTGCTCCACGTCAGTGCGAATCCGAAATACGGTTCGGAGAAAAAGGGCGCGCCGACGAATTACTTTCTGGTGGTGGCCCCGGAGCGTATTCGTGTCAACTGCGATTTGCGACATGTGGATGTGGTGCTCTGTTGCGATCCAAAGGCCTTTACCCACAGCAATCCGCTGGCAGGTTTGAAGGAGGGCGGCGCCTTTGTCTGGGAATCGTCGGAGACACCCGAAGAGGCCTGGCAACGTATTCCGCAACATTTGCGAAGTCATATCATCGACAATAATATTCGCGTCTATACTCTTCCGGGTTTCGAGATCGCGAGGAACGCAACACCTCGGCCGGATCTTCAGCTTCGCATGCAGGGCAACGCCTTTCTCGGCGCCTTTTTCCGAGTCTCGCCCTTTCTCAAACAGAACAACATCGACAAGAATCACTACCGTGAGATGGTGCGGGGGCAATACGAGAAGAAGTTCGGCCGGTTCGGCGAGGCGGTGGTCGAGGCCAACATGCATGTGATGACCGACGGGTTTGATCGTGTGAAGGAGGTGTCCCACGGAACGATGGACGCCCCGGATACCTCCAGCATGCGCGGTCTGCCGCTTATGCCCGGCACGTCGGGCGACAATGGGAATGGAGAGGGATTTTGCGGCGGTTGCGTGCCGTCTGTGGATCAGGCGGATCGCGCACCGCTATTTCGTACGGAAACATTCGACAAGGAATTTCGCGCCGGGCTGGGCTATGACCAGCCGGCGTCTACGCTGGCCTCGGTCGGGGTGATGGCCTCGGCGACCGGCGCGACGTCTTCCAAGTACGTCGCCCGTAGGGAGACTCCGGTATTTATCGCGGAGAACTGCACCCAGTGCATGGAGTGCATCGCCGCCTGCCCGGACACGGCTCTGCCCAACACGGCCCAGGACATCGGGACCGTTCTCGGCACCGCCGTCCGCCGGTATGTGACTGACGCGGGCGAGCGTCGCAAGCTGGCGTCGGCGTTGCCTGATCTTGAAGCCCGGATACGTGGGATCATGATGGAATCCGTCAAGTCGAAGGAGCGGCGGCCGTTCAAGGATATTGTCCGGCAGGAGGTCGGGGCCTTGAAGGATGTCTCCGATGCGGCCAAGGAGCAAATATTCACTATTGTCGATATTCTCCCGCTGGCTTATTCGAAAACCAACGCGATCTTCTCGAATATCGAGAAGAAGAAACCCGGAAACGGCGGCCTTTTCGCCATCTTTGTCTCCGATCTTTGCAAGGGGTGCGCCGAGTGTGTCACGGAATGCGGAGATCACCAGGCCCTGCGCATGGAGGCCGACAGCGAGGCGCTGAACACGCGTTATGCATCCACGCATGCCTTCTTTGATCTGTTGCCGGACACGAAGCAGGATTATCTCGGGCTTTATGACAATACCAATCCCCAGGATTCACGGGCAGCCACGCTGCGAAACCATCTGATGGTTCGGCGGAACTACGAGGCACTCGTTTCCGGCGACGGCGCCTGTGCCGGTTGTGGCGAGAAGAGCGTGCTTCGAGCGCTGGCGACGGTCACCGAGGCTTATATGCGGCCGCTGTTTCATGCGAAGGCGGATCGGCTGCGTGTGTGGGCCGATCGACTTGAAAAAGAGGGGATGGATCGGCTCGCCAAGCTCGCCGAGCGCGATCGCGGAGAATACGATCGCTATCGTCGGTCCGTCGCACACACCATCATGGGATTGGGCGGTGAGAGCGACGAAGACACGCGTGGGCGTATCGAGAAGTTTGGCGAACTGACCGATCGGCATATCATCGAGGCCCTCGTCACGGTTCTGCGTCAGGATGCCTTCAACCACAAGGACTATCAGGCGATAGACGGTCGGCTATCGAACGGGATGGCGGCGATGGCGATGGGGGCATCGACCGGGTGCAACACGGTTTATGGATCCACTCCGCCGAACAATCCGCATCCTTATCCGTGGATGAACTCGCTGTTTCAGGATGGGGCGACGATATCGTGGATCATCGGCGAGAGCTTCATCATGGATCATGCCCGGCGGTCGATCGTTCCCGAGCGACTGTCAGAGGTCTTGCTGGAACGCGATGACCACGTAATCGACGAACAGGAAGCGTTCGACTACACCCACTTCACCGACACACTGATGACGGATCGAGAGATCATTGAGTTGCCGAAGGTCTGGGCGATCGGCGGGGACGGGGCATTCGGCGACATCGGATTCCAGAATGTCTCCAAGGTGGTGCTCCAGAATCGGCCGAATGTGAAGATGATGATGCTGGATACGCAGGTCTATTCAAACACCGGCGGCCAGAATTCGGACTCCTCCCCTTCACCGGGTGGCTTTGATATGAATCAGCTTGGGGCCGCCACGCAGGGGAAACTGGTCGAGATGAAGGAGCTTGCGTCCATCTTCACGACCGGTCATGGCTCACCATTTGTTGCTCAGGTTTCGATGGCGAATGCTGCGAAGCTGTACAAGTCGGTTCTGGATGCGCTTGAGTATCGGGGCACGGCATTTCTGCAGTGCTTCACCACCTGTCAGCCCGAGCATGGAGTGGGGGATGATATGGCCACCATTCAGGCCAAGCGCATTCGTGACTCGCGGGGTATGCCCGAGTTCGTTTTTAATCCGTCGGGCGGAGAAACTTACGCGGAATCATACGACCTGAAGGGGAATCCTTCGCCGAAGACCGACTGGTGGGCGACGCAATTCAAGGAAAGCCGGAAGAAATACAAATACACAGTGGCGCATTGGGCGGCGAGCGAGGCTCGATTCCGCCGGCATTTCAAGCGTATCGACGTAGAGAAAACTGCGGATCTGTTCCATCTGGAGGACATGCTGGTGCGGATCACCCAGAATGATATCGTTCGTCGCAGGCATCTGAACCCATCGCTTCGCTGTTTCGTGCCGGATTTCGGGGTGTATCTTGAGGCGGATGTCGGGGATGGCAAGGTTCAAACGATGTCGCTCTCGCGGCAGATGGTTCTGTTTTGTGTGGAGCGGCGTAAGGCGTGGCGTTTGTTGCAGAGCAAGGCGGGTGTTGAAAATTCGGAGTATCGAGCCCAGCGAAATCTCCTGAAGAAGGTGGATGCGGGTGAGATCGAAATGGAGGATTTTCTCAAACGCACCGGTGAGTTGTATCAGCAGGAACTCTCGACGAACTGATGGGGGG
>CAYXGR010000266.1:0-4913 GCA_964464525.1 uncultured Planctomycetaceae bacterium | reverse complement strand
TTCTCACTTTTTCCCACGGATTCCCACCAACATGCAGGCAAATTCCCACGTATTCTCACCAAAATCACCCGAAATTCCCACGGATTCCCACTGATTCCCACCAATTCCCACCAATTGTCAGTAACACAATATGCCATAATTCCTTTATATATAATCACTTATGCATTTTCAGCCCCGTTTTTCAACCCAAAATTGGAAACCACCCCCCCCCGTTACCGGACGATATCGCCCCCGATTCGATCACGGACCAGGGCCGGTGACCGGACTTGCTTTTCTTGTATGTTAGGTTTATATTAGGGTTTCTCCCAGGAGAAACCATGGCCCTCAACGTCCTCTTTCTCGACATGAACGCCTACTTCGCGTCCGCCGAGCAGCACATGCGCCCCGAGCTTCGAGGCCGACCCGTCGCCGTCATCCCCATGATGACCGACTCCACCTGCTGCATCGCCGTCAGCTACGAGGCCCGGCCCTTCGGCGTCAAGACCGGCACCGGCGTCGGCGAGGCCCGCCGGATGTGCCCCGGCCTCGTCCTCGTCCCCGCCCGCCCGGAGGTCTATATCCACCTCCACCACCGCATCGTCGCGACGGTCGAACGCTGCATCCACGTCGACGCCGTCCATTCGATCGACGAACTCTCCTGCCGGCTCCTCGGGCCTCAGCGCCGCCCCGATGACGCCCTCGCCCTCGCCCGAACCATCAAGCAGACCTTTCGGGACGAATTCGGAACCGCCCTCCGCTGTTCGGTCGGCCTCGCCCCCAACCGATTCCTCGCCAAAGTCGCCGCCGAGATGCAAAAGCCCGACGGTCTCGTCGTCCTCCGCCCCGAGGATCTCCCGCACAAGCTCTACTCCCTGGAACTGATCGACCTCCCCGGCATCGGCCGCCGCATGCGCCTCCGCCTCCAACGCCGAGGCATCCAGACCGTCGAACAGCTCTGCGGCCTGTCCGAGGACCAGTTACGGGAAATCTGGAACGGCGTCGTCGGCCGCCGATGGTGGCACTGGCTCCGGGGCCACGAACTGAGCGGCCCCCCCGCCCGCCGCCGGTCGGTCGGCCATTCCCGCGTCCTCCCGCCCCGGCAGCGTACCGACGACGGCGCCCGCGGCGTCCTCGTCCACCTGATCCACAAGGCCGCGGTCCGTCTCCGCCGAATCGACTATTGGGCGGTACATATGCACCTGTCTATCACCTATTCGCGCGAGTCCTCCTGGTCGGTCCGCCTCCCCCTCGGCCTCTGCCAGGACACCGTCACGATGCTCGAGGCCTTCGCCCGCGCCTGGGCCGACCATCCCGTCGGCAAGCGCCCGCTGATGGTCGGCATCACCCTGGTCGACCTCGTCGCCGCCTCCTACGCCCCGCTCCCGCTCTTCCCCGAGGAGCGCCGTCGGCTGCGCCTCGCGCGGGCGATGGATGCCGTCAACGATCGCTACGGACCGCTGACGCTCTACTTCGCCGGAATGCACACCGCCCGCGCCTCGGTCCCCACCCGAATCCCCTTCACCATCATCCCTGAAACTCAAGCCCACAAGGAAATCCGCGCCACTCCAGTATGACAAATGTCTTAATATGAACCCGGTCAGAGATGCAACCGCATCGAATCAGAGCCGCGACCGCATCGAATCAGAGATGCGACAGCATCGAATCAGAGCCGCGACCGTAAGGGAGCGGTCAGCGTTTGGCAGACGCACCGGGATCACTTGGAAAACAAGTATCTGATAGCAGCCCGTGGTAGAACTGTGGCACCGGTTTCCAACCGGTGCGTATTCATCGAAAACAGACGTTATGACATCCAGTTGCTACTTCCACCACGGACTGATAGGCTCGCTCGAACAAGGGTCGGCTTCAGCCGGGTTTGAGTCATGAAAACCCGGCGAAATGCCGGTATGGAGACCCGCTGCCGATGTGATGGACTCGTTAAGGACGGTTGTCTTCGCTCTCGTCCGCGGGGTGATGGCGAAGCCTCAGCAGACTCTTGACGCGCATCAGCAGATCAACCCGATTGACCGGCTTGCTGATGAAGTCGTTGGCCCCGACCTCTACGCCCCGCTCGATGTCGCCCATCTCGTGGAGGGCGGTGACCAGGATGATGGGGATGTCCTTCGTCTCGGGGTCCGACTTGAGCCGCTGGCAGACCTCGAAGCCGCTCATTCGCGGCATCATGATGTCCAGCAGGATGAGATCCGGGTTCTCGGATGCGACCTTCGCCAGGCAGCCCGCGCCATCCGACACGCCAATGGTCGTGACTTCGTCCAACTCTTCGAGATACGCCTCGAGCAGTTCCAGGTTCTGGAGGTTGTCGTCCACCACGAGAACCTTGCTCGGGCCGATCGGTTGTTCGTTGTCAGTCGTCACGTGATCCGTCCTCGATCAACACCTTCAAGTAAGCCCTGAAATCACCCAGACGCACGTCGTCATCCGAACACGCATCCACCAGCGCCCGGATATCCTCGATCGTGTCGACGTCCCGCCGTACCTCCAGCAGCGCGACACGAAGCCCCGCGTTGGCGGCCCGGGCCTGAGTCTGCGCCAGAACCCGTTCGGAACTCCAATCGATGCCTTCCAGCAGCATCGGCGCCGGTCGCCGAAGACCGAGTAGATAGTAACCGCCGTCGATCGCAGGGCCAATCACGACATCATGCTCTTCCAGCAGTTCGAACGCACGCGACAGATCGCCGGGAGTCATCCGAGGGCAATCGGCCCCGACCACGACGACGCGCGGGCTCCCCGCCTCGAACGCAGCGGCCATCCCTCGGGAAAGCCGCCTGCCCAGATCGCCGTCGCCCTGCGGTCGGAATTCAATCGTCGAATCGACATAGTCGGAAAAATCGGCCGCGTCCGGAGCGCCGGCCAGGATGATCCGGGCGTCGGCCACGGCGCGCAATGTGTCCAACGACAGCACCAGCAAACGGCGATAGACCTCCGCCGCCTGTTCGGACGTAAGTGCCCCGATCAATCGCGTCTTGACTCGACCGGGCCGGGGAAACTTTGCGAAGAGAATGATCGTATCAGCCGATCGCGCCATGCATCACAGCCCTTGGAAGACGGTCAGACCCGCGCCGATGAAACCGGCATCATTGCCCAGCCGGGCAAGGCACACCGTGGGCGGCGTCCCGAATTCTTTCGAAGCCATCCGGCCGATCCACTCCTGTATCGGTCCGAGCAAGGATTCGCCCGCCGCGCTCATGCCCCCGGCGAAAACGATTCGCTCCGGCGAGAGCAGGTGCTGGATGTTGACACAGGCGATCGCAAGGTATTGGCAGGTATCGTCCCAGACACGGCGGGCCAATGCGTCGCCTTGTGCCGCGGCCTCAACCACGTGCTTGGAGGAGATCGTCCCACCGTGATCCATCGCCGTCTTGAGGGAGGAGGACTCCCCTTCCTGGATCGCCTCGGCGGCTCGTTTTCCCGTTTGGGCCGAGGAGGCATAGGCCTCGAGGCAGCCCTTTTGACCGCAGCCGCAGCGTCTGCCGCCGGTCCGAACGAGCATATGGCCGATTTCTCCGGCGCGGCCCTGGGCACCGTGCCACAGCTTGCCGTCGAGGATCAGCCCCGATCCGACTCCGGTGCCCAGCGTCAGCAACACCATGTCGCGTACGCCCTGACCGGCCCCCCGCACGTATTCCCCGAGGGCCGCGGCGTTGGCGTCGTTGTCCAGAACGACGCGCAGGCCCGTCGCCCCCGCCACCCGGGCCACAATCGGAATATTTTTCCAACCGTCTAAGTTTGGTGAGGAATCGATCACGCCGCGAGCCGAATCGACATTGCCCGGCACCCCCAGACCGACCGCAGTCACGCTGGTCGATCGCTGCGAGGCTGCCCGTTCCATCTGCTGAATGAGACCGACCATGCGATCGATGAGATGATCCACACCGCGATCCGCCTCGGTCGCAACCGATGTCTTCTCCAACACTTCGCCTGAAGACGAGATAATCCCGCCTTTGATCGCCGTGCCCCCCACGTCAATTCCAATCGCAACAGACATTCAAACCTCATTTCCCAACGTGACGGCGCAAAGTCGAACGTCCTACGACCGGCGGGACGCCGATGCTCCCCGGGTTTCAGGCGACGCGCGGTAGACCAAAAAAACGACGCGTATTCTCGACCGTCAGTGCCGCCAGATCCGAAAGACTCATTTCTCGTTCCTGTGCGATGCGGGCCGCCGTGTGAACCACGTGCGCGGGTTCGTTCGGCCGGATGCCGCGGACCGGTTCTGGTGAGAGATAGGGCGAGTCGGTCTCGACCATCAAGCGTCCGGCCGGGATGATGCGGGCGATCTCCCGCAACTCGGCCGATTTCTTGAACGTGACGACGCCGGTCAGAGATATCCAATAGCCTCGATCCAGAATCTCCTTCGCCTCCGCGATCGTCCCCGTGAAACAGTGAAAAACCACATCCCGGGGCGAATCCGCCTCCGCCAGGATCGACAACGCGTCGTCCTGCGCCTCGCGGCAGTGAATTACGACCGGCTTATTCACCTCCACGGCGAGTTCGAGTTGTCGCCGAAACACCCGGTCCTGCTCGGCACGATCCGCGAAGTCGTAATGATAATCCAAACCCATCTCGCCGACTGCCACCACATCGTCCCGAAGCACGATTTTGTGAAGCATCTGATCCCATCCGGGCAGCACCTTTCCCGATTCGTGGGGATGGATGCCCGCCGCGACATGGACGCCGGGGTGTTCCGCAGCGAGTCGAAGCGCCCGTTCGGCATCGGTCAGGTCGGTCGCGATGGTCACGCATTCGACCACTCCCGCGTCCGCCGCACGCTGAAGGACGGCGTCCACCTGTTCGCGAAGGCCATCGAACGTCAGGTGACAATGGGAATCGATCAGAGGGTCCATTGGGTACCCGTGTTTCGTTGCAGGTTGATCGATGGTATGGGTGGCAAGGCCTAATGGGTCCATGACAGAATC
>CAYXGR010000265.1:0-4919 GCA_964464525.1 uncultured Planctomycetaceae bacterium | reverse complement strand
ATTGTCATATCACAGGGGCTCCGGTATAGTCCGTGGCATGGTTCGAAGGCTTGGGAATCTATTGCGCTGTGCCCTTCCGTTGACGGCGGTGCTGTCGCTTTTGTGCGGCCCGAGCCCTTCGGCGGCCTTTGCCGTGTATTCCCAACGCTTGATCGAAAAGCAGGACGCGGAGCACACGGCCGAGGCGGATGGGGGTCGGCACATACCGACGCCATCGGGTGCCATGCCCGAGCAGAAATCCGAGGAGTCGATCTCTTCATTTGTCCCCCCTACGGCGGCAAAACCCGTGGAGACCGACAAAACCGTCGGGCCGGTCGGCCTCTTTGAACGCTATGGCCCGCCCACGGCGCGCCATGAAATCGAACTGAAACGATCGTTCGAGCGGGGAGCGCCCCATCGACGCCTGCATCGCCCCTGCTACCGGGCGACAGCCCCCCCGTGCCAATCACTCACATCTCCTGATTGAGAGCCAACAAGGCCCAAGTGCTTCCGGTCAATCACCCGCGCGCCGGATGTTTCGCCACTCAGCGGACCGAGATCGCGCGAATCACCCATCAAGAAGGACCGATAAAATACGCCCTGACCAATGCCCCAACAATCAAGCGGACATTGATATAACTACTTGGTAACAAACAAATTAAAAGCGTTTTCAACCCCAGGTGACCGGACAATACGGACACATTCGAGAATCCGATCCCGCGTCACACAGCCCGTAAATGAACACATGAATCAATTGATATTGATTCCGTCAAACGCACACTAGGAATTGTCATGAACGAAAGAGATTTGTGGTGGAAAATTGTGATCGTCGGAACGCTGGTGGCGCTCGCCTTCGCGAGCGTGAATCCCCTCGACGAGAAAATGAAATTCGGGATCGATCTGGCCGGTGGCTATTCCCTTCTCTACGAACTCGATGACTCCGGAATGCAGGGAACCGACCGGACAGGGCTCTCGAAGCGGGTGATCGAGGTGCTTCGGAAGCGGGTCGATCCGAACAATGTGTTCAACCTGGTCTGGCGACCGGTGGGGCATAACCGGATCGAGATTCAGATGCCGCGTCCGAGTGCGGATGTGAAGGAGGCTCGCCAGAATAAAGAGCATTTACTCGAGCAATTGCAAGCGACGGTGCTTCGTCGGAGCGAAGTGATCGCGGCCGTTTCCAGACAGGAAGAGGAGGCCTTGCGGAAAGCCCGGTTTGAAAAGCTGGCCGGTGGGCTGGAGGCTCGGATTCCGCTCCTGGAGGGCGCGGCCAAGGCCTATGACGAATTGAACGCAATGGATGTGGCCTTTCAGGAACGGACGCTGGAGGTCAAGGCAGCCAATTTGAAGCTGGAACAACTCGTCGAGGCGGTAAAGCTGCCCGCGGGTGAGCGGGAGACAGCCTTGGCGGCGTTTGCACGCGGGATTCCCGAGCGCGAGGCCTTGCTGACGAAGTTTGCGGAGGTCGGCGGAGCCTATTGGGATGCGCAACGGGCGGCGAAAAACACCGCCGAAGGACCGGTCAATCCCCCCCCCAGCCCCGAAGAGATGGTCCGTATCAAGGCCGACTATGAATCGGTCTATAAGCAATTGATGGCGACCAACATCGATCCCGAAAAGCTGACCGAGGGGGCGACGCTGGATGAAGTCGTCCGTCTGGAGGAGGTGTTCGACAAGGCGGTGGCCGCGGTCATCGGTACGAACATGGAGTTGGGCCTGCTTCAGGGAATCCTGGACATGAAGGCGAAGGACAAGGAGCGACCGATCCGGCTCAAGAAGCTGACGGACGAATATCCCGGTCTTACGGACATGATCGGTGGTCTGGTGTCTGCGACGGATGAGTTGAACAAGCAGCGGCGTGGCGAGGGCAGGCTGGAAGATCCGGCCGATCTTCAGCGATTACTCAAGGGGGCCGGGGTGCTCGATTTTCGGATCCTTCCGACTGGCGCGTCCGATCCTAAGTTCGATGAGTACCGGGAGAGGATCGCGAAAAGCGGCCCGCGTCCCAAACCTGGCGAAGAAATCTATCAGTGGTTCGAAATCGAGAATCCGGCAGACTTTTTGAGGCTCGACAATCTAGAGGGGGATTTTGATAAGCGAAAGCTGTCGCTGTCCTATGTCGTGGAGCGATTCGGGGACAAGTATTACGTTCTCTCCGAGATCGGCGAAGGCTCGGCGATGACCCACTCGGCCGTCAAGAGCGAGCGGGACTGGTCTTTGAAAAATTCGCGATTCACGCGTGATCGCAACGGCGGACCGGCGATCGGCTTTTCACTGGATGAGATCGGGGGTTCGAAGTTCGGTGGATTGACCCGTCGAAACAAGGGCCGCCAACTCTGTATCTTCCTGGACGATTATGCGATATCCAGCGCGCGGATCAACTCCGTGATCACGACGAACGGGATCATCGAGGGAAACTTCACCCCGCAGGAAGTGAACGACATGGTGAAGAAGCTGAACGCGGGAAGCCTCCCGCAGAAGCTGAAGGATCCGCCGATCAGTATTCGCTCGATCGGACCGAGCCTGGGAGAGGCGAACCGTTCGGCCGGCCTGAGATCCGCTCAGTACGGCGCGATCTGCGTGGCGATCTTCATGCTGATCTACTACTTCTACGCGGGGGGGATCGCGGTCATCGCGGTGGCGATCAACATCCTGTTTATCGGTGCGATGATGTCGGCACTGGGGGCGACGCTGACGCTGCCGGGCATCGCCGGTCTGGTGCTGGCGATCGGCATGGCGGTCGACGCGAACGTGCTGATCAATGAACGCATCCGGGAGGAAATCGCCCGGGGGACCGCCATGCGTATGGCGATCAAGCTGGGTTATGAACGGGCGTTTCGCGCGATTCTGGACTCGAACGTGACAACGGTGCTGACCTGCGTGATTCTGTACATGGTGGGCAGTGAGCAGGTCAAGGGCTTTGGACTGACGCTTGGCGTCGGCGTGTTCATCAATATCTTCACGGCCTATTTCATCACACGAATGTTCTTCGACCTGATGGCGATGATTTCCGTTCCCCGGGAGGTTCTTCGCTATCCACTCTACACGGCCCTCGGGGTGACGGGATTCGGCGGTTTGCTGTTCGGGCTGGGCTACTTGCTGGTCGATCCCGCCGAGCACGAGCGATCGGTTTCCATTGTATTCGGGCAAGCCATCATGGAGATCGGCCCGGCCATTGGGGGGATGCTTTTGTTGATGTATCTGGCCCGAGTGTTGCACAGCGGCCGGAAGACGCTGCCCATGATGCGGCTGATCGGTTCACCGAAAATCGACTGGGTTGGAAGGCGGCATGTTTTCTTTGGCATTTCGGCGGTCATGGTTGTCGGCAGCCTGTTCGCGTTCTTCTCCCTGGATCGGGATGATATTTATGACATCGAGTTTCTCGGGGGGGTGAGCGCCCAGATCGATTTGAAGGAGGCGGGTTCGCTGAATCAGACTCTGATTGGAGAACGGCTGAATGAGTCCGGTCGAAGACTGGAAACGTTTGGCGAGGCGATCAGGAATGCCGAGGTCATCGGCACGGGCGGTTCGTACACGATTCGAGCGGCTGGGGTTCCGGCGGTGCGTCTGGAGCCGGTCTTGAAGGAGGCCTTCAAAGATCAGCTTAGCCAGACGAATGCGATTCTCTACGATGATCCAGCCGCTGAGGAGGTTACGATCCACACGAAAGAGGATGTGGTGCTCGATCCCGATCTCATCAAGTCCAGGCTGGCGACGCGGTTGAAGGAGGCTGCCGGCGCGATCGAGACGGCGCAGGTTCAGGCGATTTCATCGCTCGAGACTGGGGACGCGGAGAGTAAATCGTTTTCGATCGTCACCCGGGAGACGGACAAAGAGATTGTCGTCGGTGCCATCATGGATACGATGGAAGAGGAAATCGATGTTCAGCCGGCGTTGACCTTCAAGTTGCATCACGACACCTCCGAGGGTGGGGCGTCATATATCCCGATCCACGAGTCGGATCCCCGATCGCTGGGAATCGAGTTGAGCGATGCGGCGGCGGCTTCCGTGGAACTTCAGGGCTGGGAAGGGGGCGTCGCATTGGTTCTGGAACAGATGAGCCCGCCCCAGTCGGTGGGTGTGTTGAAGAAGCGGTTGAAGGCGATGCGTCTGCAACCGGGATTCGAGAAATATGGTTGGCGTGAATCGGACGTGTTTGGCCTGACGTCGGTCACGGCGGGGAGCGACTTGTATTCGCGTCTTCTCGTGGTGGTGTCCGACGAAAACTACCCGCTCGAGGATGAAGAAGGCGGGATATCTCCGGTCTGGCGATCGAATCTGGCGGAACCGGAGGTGGAGCTTCTTCAGGCCGCGCTGCAACGGCAGACCTCGTTGAGCCAGATCACACAGTTTGATACCCAGGTCTCGGGTGAGGCGCAGGTTCAGGCCTACCTTGCCCTCGCATTGAGCTGGCTTCTGATTGTAGTCTTTGTGTGGTTCCGATTTGGTAATATCCGTTGGGGGTTGTCGGCGGTCGTCGCCCTGATTCACGATGTGATCATCGCCGTAGGAGCCGTGGCGATGACGTTTTATGTCGCGGGCAAGGTGCCGGCGTTGGGATCCTTGTTGATGATCAACGAAGGATTTCGCATCGACTTGGCGATGGTCGCGGCGATGTTGACGGTGATCGGGTATTCGGTGAACGACACGATCGTGGTGTTCGATCGGATCCGCGAAAACCGGGGGCGACTGGCAGATGTGACGCCGGAGATGATCAACGATTCGGTCAGTCAGACGCTATCGAGGACGCTCTTGACCTTTATGACCTCCCTGATTAGCGTTCTAATCATGTATATTTTCGGTGGACATGGAATCCACAGTTTCAACTTCGTCCTGATAATCGGATTGGCAGTCGGCACGTACAGTTCGATCGGCGTCGCGAGCCAGTTTCTACTCCGGCGTCGACAACTCGTTGCCGCCTGAGAATCGGAACGATATTC
>CAYXGR010000264.1:1560-4935 GCA_964464525.1 uncultured Planctomycetaceae bacterium | reverse complement strand
TGCGTTTTTAGAAACATGGAGCAGGGATCAAGTAGACGAATGGTGAGATGTTCGCGATCGACAGACTCGCTTCTCCCGCCTTCCGACAGGGCCGCACACGATCGGGCACGTGCGATGGCTTGTGACACCCCACGTGCGAGCCGATTCGCAACAACCCCGTGCTCACCACAGAGTCGCCCAGAGTGTGCGACATCTATCCTACTCCTTCCGGGCGTCCATCTTAGAACTTATTCGAGGCTATTGCAAGGATTTTCATTATCGGCCGGGCTATTCTTCGCGAGATTGGGCAGTAGGAATGGAACGGTGTGCACCCATCACGACATCCCCGATCACACAGGGGGGGTGGACAATCACCTGTATTTGCTTGTCAATACCGGACACGAGGAGGATCATTCCCGTTCGATTGCGGCGAGCCGAGCCGTTGTCACTCGAAAACTGGAGAAGATGATGCTGTTATCAAGATTTATCCTATGCGTTTTGACGGTCGCCTTCGTCGTTCCCGCATCCGGCCATGCGGACGAGCCGAAGCAGCCGAATCGATCCGATCGACCCGCCGCCGTCCTTGGCGACTGGGAGATGGAAACCCGGCTCGGCGAGCGGGCCATCGAGGCGACCATGACGATCTCCCTGAAGGAGGGCCGCCTCACCGGCGTCTGGAAGAGCCAGGGCCGCGAGATGGAGATGACCGACCTCGAACTGAAGGGCAATCGGCTGCGCTTCGAGCGGGCCATCTCGGAGGATATGAGCCTGGCGTTCGAAGGTACCGTTCACGGCAACCGAATCGAGGGCCATTACTCCGGGCCGATGGGAAAACTGGTCTGCACCGGCACTCGCGCCGCCCGCCCGGTCTCGGATGATTTCAACAAGGAATTAAAAGGGGGGAAGAATCGCCCGAAGCTGCTCGACGGCCGGGCGAAATCGTTCGTCATCGTCGGTTACTCGACTTCCTACGCCTGGCCGACGATGCTCCAGGACATGCTCGACGAACATTCCGGCGGAAAGCGAACCTATCACGTGCTCAACGCCGTGGTCGGTGGGTCGCCGGTCGCCCCCTGGATCGCCCGGCCCGGCACCCAACGCTATCGGGCAACGATGGGGACGATGTTGCGGGACTACTTCGGCATGAAACCGCGCCTGTTGGGAGATGCCCCCTTTCCGACGGTCGCGCTGTGCCAGCAGTCGCTCCAGTTTACCGGGGCGCCGAAGGGGCCGATTGAGCGGGTGGACGACGCCGAGGGTCTCAAGCTCGGGACCGATGCGTTGGAACGGCTGGCCCTGCGTCTCCACGAACACGGAATCGAGCAGGTCGTCATCGGGATGCACATCTACAAGAAGGGATATGAGCCGCAGGTGGGCAACGAGCGCTTCGCCCTGAAGGCCCTGCTCGCCCGCGGGCACGAGTTTATCCTCGAGGGACCGGACGTCTGGTCGTTGACGATCAGGGAGCATCCCAAGGCCTTTTCCGAGGATGGTCTTCACCCCAACGAGCGCGGAATGAAGATCATGGCCGAGGCCTGGTATCGCACGCTCGCGGGGGCCAAGGCCGACGAAAAGATTATCCGACGGATGAACGATCGAAGCTATGATATTGAGAAGATCATGCGGGCTTATAGAAAGTCGCGACGTGTTGAATCGAATAGCGAATAGCGAATGGCGAAACATCCTCCCCATTCACCCAACCAAGATTGTTTTTTGATGCTGTTTTTGAATTTTGACTTTTCGGCGTTTTGACTTTTCGACGTCTCTCTTCAGACGGTCGATTCGTTATCCACCGCTCGGACGATCTTGACGTCCCGTACCGTGGCCAGATCGATCGGGTCGTCAACGGGCTGCCGGTCGCAGTCCAGGATCTGGAGGACCGGGCGTGTGTGCAGGCCGGGGTTCGCTCGGACGACTCGGGCCTCGCGGCCGTCATCGAGTTCGACCAGGCTGCCGATGGGAATCAGCGAGACGCTGTCCAGAAACGCGCGGACATATTCACTGTCGTATTGACCCTCACCACATTCGTAGAGTATGGCCCGGGCCGCTTCATAGGGAGAGAGCGCGACTCGATGCGGTCGCGGCGCGGTCATGGCGACATAGGCATCCGCGATGGAGACGATCTTGGCGTAGGCGTGAACCGATTGCTCGGATTTCCCGGCCGGGTAACCGCTTTCATTCAGGCGTTCGTGAACCTGATAGCCGACCATGCGAACCTCGACCGGCAGACCGGGGATCTGCTCCATGTAGTCGATGGTATAGAGCGGGTGCCGGCGGACTTCGTCCATCTCATCCTGTGTCAGGGATCGCGGCGCGAGGCGGATTGACTCGGGCACACGGAGCATGCCCACGTCGTGCAACAGCGCCCCGAGCCCGACTTCCATGATCTTTTCCCGCGTCAGACCGAGCTGGAAGGCGATGGTGATGCTCATGACCGCCGTGTTGACGCAATGTTGATAGAGATATTCATCCGGGTTGGACTTCAGTGCGAGGATCGTGGGGAGCAGGTCGAGATCGAGCGCGACCATGTCGGCAAAATCATAGATGATCCGATGCATCTCGCCGGGGGTTGTCTTCTCGCCGCTCCTCAGGGTATCGCATACGTTTTCGACCGTGGAGGTGGCGGCGCGGTGGCGAAAGAGACCGCGACGGGCCCGCATCTTAAGCTGGGGGTAGGGCAGGCGGGGGCGGCGATTGTTGTCGAGCGGGCTGATGGCGAGAGTGCTGTACTCGGGGTTGAATCGCTGTTCGAGCCGTGAGATGCGCGCTGCTCGTTCCCCCTCGGCGTCGGGAATACTGGGCGGTTTACCGGTCGTGACCCAATGGATCTCGCGTTGGCGGAGCAGTTGGAGAAACTCGGGGGTGATCGTCGTGCCGCCGGCGAGCAGAAGAACACCGCTCTGGTCGTAGAGCCCCTGCGCCAGGCGCATGCCCACACGAAGGACGCTGACGCTGACCACTCCGGGCGCGGCGGTGACCGACGAACCTCTCGGTTGATTCGGCACTGTGCCATACGGCGGCATATCGTTCGGTCTGGGCATCGGATGCCTCTCTCTCTCGTTTCCATCCGCGTGGTTGGATAGGCCGGCGGAGTGCCGACGGTGTATCGGACGGATCGATTCGCGGACTTCTCCCCACTGATTGCGTCCGGGCGTTTCCCGGAGCATTCGTCTGTGTATCGGTTCATCGGGTTTGGGAATACAGAATGGATTGGGGGCGATATTGTGGGTTACCGATTAACGATTTTGGATGTGTCTTGATTGGCCTGTGGGCGACATGCTTACCCGCCCCCGATATGGCCGGGGCGTGTCAGCATGGCACCCGGTACGCACCGGTTGGAAACCGGTGCCACAGGATAACAACGTCCTATTTCGCTTTTCGCTATTTATCATTCGC
>CAYXGR010000264.1:0-1460 GCA_964464525.1 uncultured Planctomycetaceae bacterium | reverse complement strand
ATCATTCGCCATTCATTCCATCACCATTCCTGTGGGGATCAGGGGGATGACGTAGACGTGGCGGATTTCGTCGAGGGGGATGGCCGGCTCTATGATCACGTCGTAAACCAATCGCCGCTTGGGATCCTCCTCGATGGCGGCGACGCGGCCGATGGCGAGCGGTTCGGGCAGGCCGAGCCGACCGGCGGTGCAGCACACAAGATCGCCGACTTGCATTCGCATTGTTGCGTCCGAGTCGTCCTCCGTGTTCCCGTTTTGGACAAATCGGTAGTCGACATCGCGAATGACCATCCTGCCCCGGCCGAGGCCGCGGAGGTTGCATGGATAATCCACAAACGCGAATCCATCCTCGTTCAGTCGGCCGACGCGCACCTCGATGGGCGGCGCGTCGATGTCGGTAAACAACCGCACTCGGGACATGTAGGGGCTGACCTGTTCGATTCGGCCGAGGAGGGCCTCTCGGGCGATGACCACCTGGCCGACCTGGACATCGTTGACATGACCCTGGTCTATAAACAGGCAGGAGGTGACCCAGTCGGCGCGGTGGACATCCAGCTCGGCTCCTCGTTCGATGAGGATCGAACTTCGGGCGGCGGCGATGTCCCGACCCACGATGCGCGCGTGCAGGGCTTGCGAGATCCGTTTATCACGCAGGGCGCCGAGCCGCCGGGTTTCGCCGCGCAACCGTTCGATAAGCCCTTCCTGCGCGGCGATCCGGCGGATGAGTGAATCGTGGTCCAATCGATCGTCGTGCTGCGGGTCGCCGATGCGGGCGCCGGATCGCGCCGCGAAGTGGGTGACGAAGTAGGCGACGTCCTGGAGGGCGACGAGGAGCTGGGTGCCGTGTTTGGCGGAGTCGGTCACGCTGGGCGGCAGGAGCATCGCCAACGCCGAGAGAATCATCAGCCAGGCAAAGACGGCCTTCTTGCTGGGTCTGTATCCTGACCATCGCATCGTGCCATCGTAAACGGCTGACTGGAATTATTGAACCTCGTTACCCCGCGTTGGGGGCGTCCGTGGGTGGTACCCTGTGAATCTGGGTAAGGCGTGTCGGGGGTAGGGATTGGGTAAGCTTGGTAAGTTGTAAATATTTATTTGACAGCAAGTTAGGTGAATCGTACCTTTTCTGTGACCATCAGAGACGTCGCATGGATGACGACTACTAGTCCACGAAACTATTCGTCCCTCTCTTGTGGACTCGGGGAGTATGGGAGCCGCCACCCATACTCCCCACTTTTTTTATTTCAACATTGGATATTGATTTGCATTATCGGTCTTTTGTTGGGTCGATAGGGCCATCGGAAGCCCTCCAACCAAGTGAACATTCGGCAAAAAATTTGTTTATTGTGAACATTAGTGAACATTAGCGGAATTTGTTGTTGCTCATTTTTCGGGTTCCGGCGTTTTTCCATGTCGCTCCCCCTTTCAAGAACACCCTACAGTCTTGCTCCGTGTTCCTT
>CAYXGR010000263.1:0-4942 GCA_964464525.1 uncultured Planctomycetaceae bacterium | reverse complement strand
ACGACCGGCGGGACGCCGATGCTCCCCGTTGAACCTCATCAGACAAACCAGAATGTCTTTCGCATCCATTCGGCGTGGGCCTCGCCGAATGCCGCTTCCAGCACGCGATCCTCGAGCCTCGATCGATACAACTGGAAGGCCACAAAGCAGGCAAAGAACGCGATCCAGACAATGTGGGTGTTCGCGAAACAGAGCCAGACGCCGCCCTGTGCCAACATCTGCCCGAGGTAAATCGGGTGTCGAACCAGCCGATACGGACCGGTCACCTTCAAGACCCTCGCCTCTGGGACGATGCTCAAGGCTCGAAAGAGCGTGCCGTAGCCCCACACATCGAAGGCGTTGCCGAGGAGAACGAGTGCGGCGCCCGCCAGCGTCCTGAAGAGCGACAACGAATCGGCCCACATCCAGTCGTGATACGCGGCGTGGCGCGTCGAATGGCTCCAGGAAAGAATCGCTTCGACGACAAACGGCAGAAAGGGCCAGAATGCGCCGAACATCGCGATCGTGATCTCGCGCCCGCGGTGGGCTCGAGACCGCGGCGGCAATCGGAAGAGGTAGGCCAGACCGATGAGCAGATAGGTCACATCAATCAAGACGCGCGTCCAGGGAAGATGCAGGCGGTCGCCATTGGAGAATTCGTAGTAGGGGCCGAGATTCCAGAAGTCCGTGAAGTAGTCGGGCAGACGGTATGCAAAATAGCCGAAAAAGAAGGCCATCCCCACGAGGCGAAAGGTCCAATCCGGCGCGGCGAGCCATAAGCGCATAATCGGGAATGGGCGGGGAGTCAGCGACATCGTAATCGTGGTCTCTCGGTGTTCGCGGCAGTCGTGCAAACGCTAAGTGCAGTATAATGGAAAGTTTGCAATTCTCACCGACTGATCTGGGATTCGATCCATCATCAGAGCCGCGACCGTGAGGGAGCGGTGGGGCAAGAATGACAACGATCATGTCGCCTTCAGCAGGGCGACGAAATGTCGAGAGAATGTGGAAGCGGGTAGGTGCATCGGGGGTTCGCGCCGACCGCTCCCTTACGGTCGCGGCTCTGATAAAAACGGCCCTGATAGGTGGACCGAGGCCCGCCGAATGGGAATTGACCGCTTATTCGCAACTGCCTACGATGCAGTCCAAACTTGTGCGATTCTCATGTGATCCGCCGCGCTCAACAATGGCCCGGCAATCCTGGATATTCCACGATGGCCCATCGTCTCTCCGATCTCGCTGATTATCTTGCCGGCGTCGGCATGCCCTGCACGATCGAGGGCGACGAGGCGTTCGAGGTCGTCGGTGTGGCCACGCTGGAGGAGGCCGGTCCCGACGAAATCAGCTTTCTCTCCAACCCGAAATATGAATCCGCCCTGGAGACGACCCGGGCCGGCGCGGCCATCGTTCCGGTGGACCAGAAGACGCCCAAGGGCCTTCACGCCCTTCGAACCGAGATTCCCTACGCCGCCATCTCGGCCGTCATGGTACGCATCCACGGCTATCGTAAGCACCGGCAAGTCGGCACCCACCGTCAGGCCGTGATCGATCCGAACGCCGTGATCGGCGAAAGTGCCAACATCCATCACGGCGTCACCATCGAGGCCAATGTCACGATCGGCCGCAACGCCAGATTATATCCTGGTGTCTATATTTCAGAAGGCTGCCGTTTGGGCGACGGCTGCGTGCTCTATCCCAACGTCGTTCTCTACGACGGCTGCATCCTGGGCCATCGCGTCTCGATTCATGCCGGCAGCGTCATTGGTGAGGATGGCCTCGGCTATGCGCCCATCGGCGAGACGTGGCACAAGATTCCGCAGATCGGTATCGTGGAAATCGGCGACGATGTGGAGATCGGCGCCAACTGTGCCATCGACCGCGCCACGCTCGGCCGGACGGTCATCGCCTCGGGCACGAAGTTCAGCAACCTGATCGCCATCGGCCACGGCACCCGGGTCGGCGAGAACTGCATGTTCGTCGCGCAGGTCGGCGTCGCAGGCTCGGTTCATGTGGGCAAGCACGTGACGATGGCGGGTAAGGTCGGCGTAGCGGGTCATCTGAGTATCGGGGATTACGCCGAATTGGGCGCCATGTCCGGCATCATGCGCGACGTGCCGCCGAACACACGCGTCGCGGGCTTGCCGGCGACGCCGATCAAGGACGCCATGCGGTCTTTCGCTCTGAGTGAGCGATTGCCCGAAATGCACAAACAGCTCCGCAAACTAGAGGCCGAGGTCGAGCAGCTTCGCGATCAACTCACAACCGCAAGCGATCGTCAAAACATGGAAGCGTCAAAAAGTCAAAAAGTCAAAAAGTCAAAATAACAACGACGAAAACAACAACTATGATGCAGGCTGGACTGGGTTTGATTCATGTTTTTGATGGGTTGCCCTTGATGCCTGACTTTGCCTCTTCGCCAGACGGGACTCAATAGTAGATTGGAGGTTTTGGATTTGTAATTTGAAATCTCAAATTTCAAATTCGCACCGGTTGGAAACCGGTGCTACAGAACCTTTACCTGATAAACCTTATAAACCTTTATTGACTGAGGTGTGATTCGTGGGACGATTTTTTCTCTCTTGCTTCTCGGTGTGCCTGGGTGTCTGTCTGGTCGGATGTGCGGATGCCGCGGGGCGATCCTCTCAAGGCGGTGATCGGACTCGTATCTCAAAAATGACGCCCGAACCCTTTGCGATAAACCGATGCAACCTGACCGTCGCAATGGACCCGAAGCTGCACCGCCTCGAGGCCACGGCGAACCTGACGATTCGGCCCGATTGGCGGCCATCGCCCAAACCGACACGCCGGCTGCGGCTGCAATTGAATCCCGAACTTGGGATCGACGCCGTCACTATGCACGACGAACCGGTTCCCTTCCGACGCATCCACGCGGATCCCAAACCCTCCGAGGAAACGCCATCCTCCCCACACGGCGGCGATCATCCAAAGCCCGCCCTATTCGAACTGACGCTGCCCCAAGCGCCGGTCGGCGCGTTTGACCTGTCCATTCATTACGGCGGTGTCCTGTTTCAGGATGTCGAGGCCGGGGAGAACCCGGGCGAGATTCACAACTTTGCGATGCGGGCACACATCGACACGGAGGGGGTCTATCTCTCTCCGGAGGGTAACTGGTATCCCCGGATTCCCGGCGATGGCGACGAGAGCAACCCAACGCGGGAGATCGCGCTGGCCGACTATGAACTGACCGTGACGAATATGCCGGGGCTGGTGTTTGTCGCCTGCGGAAATCGACAGAGTGTGAAACTCGGTGAGAAGCGAGGCGCGACGACGACCTGGAAATCGCCCTTCCCGTTCGACGGTATGACGCTTGTCGGCGGTCCCCACGCCATTCATCAGCGGCAGGTCGGCAAGGTGCTCGTCAGTGTCCACCTCAGCGAAAAGCACACCCGGTTTGCCAAGGGCCTTCTCGACGCGATCGAATCGTACCTGACGCTCTACCAGCCCCTGCTGGGGGATTATCCGTTTGTTGAATTCACGGTCGTCGAAAATTTCTTCAGCTCCGGCTTCGCGTTTCCCGGCTATACCGTCCTGGCCTCGGAGGTGATCGCGATGGGGGAGATGGGCATGCGCCCCGGCTACCTCGACCACGAGATGCTGCACAACTGGTGGGGAAACGGCGTCTTCGTCTCCGACCTGGACGGCAACTGGTGCGAATGCCTCACGAGTTACTGCGCGAATTACATGCGACCGGTGCTGGAGGGGAAGGCGAAAAAGGCCCGAAACCAGCGACGCGACATCTGCTACGGGCTAAGCCGCATTTCTCATAATAGAGACAAACCGCTGAACCAATTCGGCCGAGACGACGGCCCCGGCGGCTTCATCGGCTACCAGAAGGGATCGATGGTCTTCGCCATGCTCGCACGGAAGATCGGGATCGACACGATGTGGGATGCCCTGAAACGGCTGCATCGCGAACGACTCGGCAAACCGACGGGTTGGGATGAGATTCAGCGGATTTTGGAAACGCAATCCGACCATTCGCTGGACGCCTACTTCAAGATGTGGGTTCGCGGCGCGGGGGTGCCCGATATCCGCGTAGAGGATGCCGTGTTTGATCCTAACGCCCGACGACTGACAATCACCACCTCGCAGCAGGGCGATCGTGTGTTCGATGTCGATCTGCCCGTTCGATTGATCTTCGCCGAGGATCATCTCGACGAGATTCTGAGGGTCAATCGGGCCTCGCAGCCACACTTGATCCCCTGCGCGCGAACCCCGCTCGCGATCGAGGCGGATCCCGACTTCCAGATCATGCGAAAGGTTCCCATAGCGGATGTGATGCCGACCCTCTCCGGCATCGGCAAGTCGCGACCACTCGTCATCGTCCGAGCAGAGGGGGACTGTACGAAGGTCGATGACAATGATCGTGCAACCTACGATTCGGCTATCGACGCCGTCCGGCGGAGATACGAGGATGCGGACGAATCGAGCGTTCGTGCGATCGGCCCGGCCGAGTTTACGATGGAAGATGTGTCGAAGGGCCACGCGCTCGTGTTGGGAAAGGCGTGTCTGACGCCGGCTGCTCGTCAATTGCTGGAGAACACCCCGCTGAGAGTGGAAGACGGCGCCTTTCTCGTCGGAGACACGCGCTACGACAAGCCGGGCCATGCCGTGCTGTGTTCCATTCGCAATCCGAACGTACCCGGCGGCGTGATCTGCTTCTATTACGGCAACAGCAAGGCCGCCCTGAAAAAGGCCGGTCTGATCACCTTCTACGGTGGCAACAGCCTGATCGTCTTCGAGAACGGCCGCGCCGGACAGCGGAAGGACTTCGAGAAAACGGACCAGGTCGACGTGAGAATCGGGCTTTGAGTCACGAGTTTCGAGTGAAACGTGACGAAATCTCCAATTTCAAATCTGATATTCCCAATACGCACTGGCTGGAAAGGGTCCATGACAGAATCGGCGGATTCCATGGCCGCTTCAGCCGGGCAGTTTTATT
>CAYXGR010000262.1:0-4943 GCA_964464525.1 uncultured Planctomycetaceae bacterium | reverse complement strand
TGGTTGGAAACCTGTGCCGCACCGGTTGGAAACCGGTGCCACAGTTTGGCCGCGGCTCCGGTCGCCAGTCGTAATGGATGACGATGGAATTTCTGAAAACACAATCCAAATACATCGGCGAGCAACTGCGGACGCTGTCGATTTCGCAGCGGATCGCCATCGGTCTGTTGGTCGTGGTTTTACTCGGCGGAATGTATCAGATGATGCACTGGGCCGGCGGATCGGAATGGACCATGCTGCTGGATCAGTCGTTTACGCCGGATCAGATCCAGCGCGTGCAATCCGAACTGGCCGTATTGGGCGTCCAATCCAAAGTCGAGGGGGATCGCGTCTTCATCCAGGGTGGTGAGGGCGATCGCCGGCGATTCGAGGCCGTTCTGCATCAGAATGGGGCGATGCCCCAAGACACCAGCCTGGGCTATTCGGCCCTGGTCAGCGAAAGCAATGTGTTCGAAAGTGATCAGAAGGCCCGATGGCGGCAAAGCCGGGGCCTGGAGACGGAACTGTCGAAGAGTCTGCGTGAGTTTCCCGGCATTATCGACGCCGATATCTTTATCGAAAGCACTCGAAAGCGTCCGTTGGGGCGGGCCGAATCCGGCGCCCGTGCGAGCGTTCATGTCAAACTGGCACAGGGCGATACGCTTAACAAGAAGCGTGTCGATGCAATCGCCCACTTCGTTTCGGGTGCGGTTCGTGGGTTGGCCGTGCGCGACGTGAAAATCACGGATGGTTCCCGGTTCTATCGTCCCTCCGATTCCAACAACCGGGTGCCGGGTGATATGCTGGAGATGCAGGTCGCGCAGGAAGATCACTACACCCGAAAGATCTATGACCAGTTGGATTATATCCAGGGATTGCGGGTGAATGTCCGCGCGAAACTGCGAGATACGGAGGAGCGTGAACAGGGCGTCAAGTACGGGAAACCGGTTCCCAAGAAGGAGACTGAAGATACGGAGGAGACAAAGGGACCTGGCTCGGCGGGGAGCCCGGGCGTTCGGCCCAACCAGGGCCAGGCGATTACCGATTCCAGTCAGGGGTCGTCGAGTGAACGAACCCAGTCGACGGTGGAGTACGATGAGAATCGGGATACGACCACGATCACGACGGCGAAACTTGCGGGGTTCGTTGAAGTGCTGACGGCTTCGGTGAGTTTGCCGTACAGCTATATCGAACAGATCTACAGAAAACGACAGGGTCTGGCGGCCGACAAGGAGGTCAAGGTTGATCTCAACGATGCGCTAGTCGTCTCGGAACTGAGCCGTGTGAAGGACCAGGTCAAGACGTTGCTTCAGACGACGCAGGATGAGCAAGTCACGGTATCGGCCTATTACGACTTGCCGGTGCTGATGGCTCGTGAGGCCTCGATGGCCGGATCGACCGACACGCTGGCCCTGGTGCGGGACTACGGTCCTCAAGCGGGAATCGCGCTGCTGGCTTTATTCAGTCTATTTGCAGTATTTCGAATCGTGAAGAAAGCGCAGGTAAGCGTTGCGGCAATGCCATCCGCCACCGGCGAATTCGGTGAAACCTCCATGGAAGAAGAGGGGATCATGAGTCTCGGAGGGGGGCCGGTGACCGTCGGCGAGGCCGAGGGGATGCAGAGCGCGATGGTCGGCCACGAGGTGGACGAAGGATTGGTTCGCACGCAGCAGATTGTCGATCAGATCGGCGATCTGGTGAAAGAGGATCCCGACTCGGCAGCCACGATATTGCAAAGCTGGCTCCAGGAAGACAAGTGACGAAGGTCTTGTAAATGGCGGCTACCGCGAATCCATCTCAGCAGGACAAGTCGAACGAGAGCGAGATGGCCGGTGCGCGCAAGACCGCCATCCTGCTTGTCACCCTGGAGAAAAATACAGCCGGGAATATATTAAATCGGCTCGATGAGAACATGATCGAGTCCGTCACGCGAGAAATCGCGCATCTCCAAAACGTCTCTACGGAAGAGCGGCAGTCGGTCGTCGAGGAATTTCACGCCCTGGCACTCGCTCACTCCTATTCGGAGGTGGGTGGATTGCCCTACGCGAAGGCGTTGTTGGGCCAATCGCTCCCGGAGGGTGATGCCAAACGGATCATCGAGCAGATCGAACGACAGTTCTATTCGAAGCCGTTCAATTTTCTTCAAAAGGCCGAGACCGAGAGCCTATTGACCTTCATTGTAGACGAGCACCCACAAACGATCGCCCTGATTTTGGCGCACCTGTTGCCGGAAAAGGCCAGCGAAATTCTGGTCAGCCTGGCGGACGAGAAAAAGGTGGAAGTCGTCAGCCGGATCTCGCATATGGAACAAACCAGCCCCGAAGTCATCAAGGAAGTCGAGCACAGTCTCGAGCAGCGTCTCAGCGGACTGATGGCGGACGGTCTTCAGCATGTTGGCGGTGTGGAGGCCGTGGCGGAGATATTGAACCTCACGGATCGCACGACGGAAAAGGGAATCCTGGAGACACTGGATCAGGATGATCCTGAATTGGTCGAGCAGATTCGCCGGTTGATGTTTGTCTTCGAGGATATCTTGCTGGTCAACGATCGTGGTATTCAGGCCTTCATGAAGGAAGTCGAGACGCCCGATCTCGTTCTTGCCTTGAGAACCGCCACCGACGAACTGAAGGAGAAGATCTTCAGCAACATGTCCGAGCGGGCGGCTCAGAACATCAAAGAGGAAATGGAATACATGGGACCGGTGCGTCTGAACGACGTAGAAATGGCCCAACAAAAAATAGTCGACGTGGTTCGACGCCTGGAAGAAGCCGGTGAGATCATCATCTCGGGTCGTGGCGGTGATTCGGAGATGATCGTATGAGCGGCGTGATCATCAAGGCTGGCGAATCGCGCTGTATCACGCGGGGGTTGTACAGTCTGGAGTTGCGTGACATCGCTGAGCAGGCCGAGGCGATGCTGGCGTCGGCCAGCGCCGAGGCCGAGACGATCGTCCACGAAGCGCGATCCCGTGCGCAGTCCGAACAGGAAAATATCCGTCGGTCCGCCCATCGCGAGGGATACGATAAGGGGATTGCCGAGGGCAGATCCGCCGGGCATGACGCCGCGTTGGCCGAGGCCCGTGAGCGATTTTCCCGTGAACAATCAACCCTCGTTTCGGCGTTGACGAAACTCGTCGAGAACTTCGACCAGCGACGCGAACAACTCTATACGGCGGCCCGCCGAGACGTCGTTGTGCTTGCCATCGCGATCGGCACACGAATTACCGAGCGGTTTGCGATGATGGAGGGCATCGATACCGGCGCTGCCGAACAGGCCTGTGGCGAGGCGCTCCGCCTGGTGGAAAAGGCTTCGGACGTTGTCATTCGGACCCATCCGGATGATGCCGTTTCGATCCAGCACCTGTCGGAACAGTTGGAAACAGTAGTCAAGCGTTCGCGGCATGTGCGGATCGTCGAAGACGAGGCCGTCGACCGGGGTGGAGTGGCCGTCGAGGCAACCGATGGAAAAATAGATGCAAGTATTCAGTCACGGGTCCGGCGCATCGCGGATGAACTGGTCACCGACTGGCGCGAGAGAATGAAGGCACTGTCGATCGAATCATGAGTATTTTGGCGGAACAAATCGAAACCGTCCGGAGCGTCGATACCCTCGGCGTGGAGGGACACGTGTTGTCGTCGACCGGCCTGGCGGTTCAGGCTCGGGGATTACCCGTCCCGATCGGATCGCTGTGCGAAATCGTCACCCACGCGCGTGCCACGATCTCGGCCGAGGTGATCGGCTTTCGAAACGATGCAACATTGCTGATGCCGCTCGAGGAGACCCGCGGGCTGACCAAGGGACAACGTGTCCGGCTCGTGACGAGCAAACAGAAGGTTCCCGTCGGCCCCGCGTTGCTGGGTCGGGTGGTGAACGCCATGGGCGATGCCTGCGACGCGGAGGCTCCGCTATCGGTGGATACCTACTACCCGCTTCACCGGCCGGCCCCCGATGCGATGAAGCGGCCCGGCATCGATACGCCGATATCGGTCGGAATCCGTTCGATCAACGCGATGCTGACCGCAGGACATGGACAGCGACTGGGCATCTTTTCCGGCACCGGTGTTGGCAAGAGTATCCTGCTTGGCATGATGGCCCGCTTCACGACCGCCGACGTGACGGTCATTGCCCTGGTCGGCGAGCGAGGTCGGGAGCTTCGTGATTTCATCCAGCGTGATCTCGGCCCCGAGGGGTTGAAACGATCCGTGCTGGTGGTCAGCACTTCGGATCAATCACCCCCACTTCGCGTTCGAGCGTGCTTTACTGCGACTGCGATCGCCGAATACTTCCGAGACCAGGGGGCCAATGTGCTCCTGTTGATGGATTCCGTGACGCGGATGGCGATGGCAGGGCGTCAAATCGGCCTGGCCGCCGGCGAACCGCCGGCGACGAAGGGGTATCCGCCGAGTGTTTTCGCATTGCTGCCCCGACTTCTGGAACGCAGCGGCCGCACCGAGAAGGGATCCATCACCGGTCTTTACACCGTGCTCGTCGAGGCCGACGACATCAACGAGCCCGTCTCGGACGCCGTTCGAGGGATTCTGGATGGTCACATCTGGCTCTCGCGCAAGTTGGCCAATCGGGGCCAGTACCCGGCGATCGGTGTGCTCGAAAGCATCAGCCGCGTCATGCCCGATGTGGTGGACGAAGCGCACACCCGAGCGGCACAACGGGTACGCAGATTGATGGCCGTCTGGGAGGAGATAGAGGATCTGGTCAACATCGGCGCCTACGCGCCGGGGACGAACCCGGAGTTCGATTTGACGATTCGGATGCGACCGGCGATCGAGAACTTTTTGAAACAGGGTATGGATACGAATGTCGATTATGACGCCGCCCGGTCCGCGCTGTTGGCGTTGGCGGAAGAGGCGGACAAGACGGCCGCGGCGATAGAGAAGCAGAGTGGCGGTCCTACGCCCCCCGCGCCGCAGTAGCGCGGGGCATCGGACCCGCGCACTGGGGGTGCA
>CAYXGR010000261.1:0-4949 GCA_964464525.1 uncultured Planctomycetaceae bacterium | reverse complement strand
GCGGTTCGCACCGGTTGGAAACCGGTGCCACAGATTTTTGAACCGGCGACATATGCCCGCCGGGATTGCATACCGAATCCTGTGGGCCTAGAATCCGATACTTATATACAGGGCAATCTTTGGATTGGATGCGGCTCGACACCTGTCCCGTCCGGCCACGAAGGAGGTTTTCAAGCCATGACTTCCATCGAACGACAGGTCAAACACGCCCAGCGCCGCCTCTGGTTCAACCGCTGGTTCGGCATCCTCGGATGGTCCCTCACACTGGTCACCACGATCTGGATTCTCATCTGGATCGCCGACCGGCTCTTCAGCCTCAAGTGGCCCATGGGCACCCTCGCCCTGGCCGCACTCGGCGTCGGCCTGCTGGCCTCTCTCATCTGGCTCATCCGCACCCGGGATAACCCACTCGCCGCCGCCACCGCCCTTGACGCCGCCGCCGGCCTTCGTGAACGCGTCTCCACCAGCCTCGACATCCATGCCGATTCGAAGGATCCCTTCGAAACCGCCGTCGTCTCCGATGCCGAACGTATCGTGGCCGGTCTCACGCCCCGCAAGTTTCTCCCCCTCCGATGGGCGGGTTCGCTTTCAATCAGCGGCATCGTGCTAATTGTCGCGCTGCTTTCGCTGTTGATTCCTGAACTGGACCTGCTCGGCCGTGACCAGGCGTCCTCCGAGGCTCGGGCCCAGGCGGCCCGTGTTGCCCGCACCCGCGCTGCCGTCGCCAAACCCATCAGCGCGCTCAAGGAGATCGCAAAGAAAAATCCCGACCTCGACATGAAGGATGACCTCAATCGTCTGGACAACCCGCTCGATGATCGCAACAACGCCGATCCCGACGTTGTTCGGCGTCAGACGCTCAAACAACTCAACCGTCTTCGGGACGCCTTGCAGAAAAAGGCCGGCGCCGATCGGTTCCAGACCTTGAAGGAGACCCGCAAGCGTCTTCGTCAGATCGGCGAACCGAGCGATCCCAAGAGCGAATTGCGCGAGTTGATGTCGTCCCTGTCGGCGGGCGATTTCCAATCGGCCCAGAAGGAAATCAAGAAGATTCAGGAAAAGCTCGCCCAGCGCGCCGGCGATGGCAAGTCCAATCCCGAAGAGACTAAAAAGCTCCAGGCCCAGCTCAAGGAACTGAGCAACAAGCTGAAGCAGTCCGCGCAGGACAAGCAGGCCCAGCGTCAGCTCCAGAACGCCGGTCTCTCCAAGGAAGAGGCCAAGCGCGTCCTCAAGGCCCTGTCCAGGAAGGATCCCGAACAGATCAAAAAGATGGCCAAGGAACTGGCCAAGCGTCTGAAGAACAAGGGTATCACGTCCAAGCAGATGGAAAAGATGCTCAAGAAGATGCAGCAGCAACAGAAGGCCTGCAAGCAATGCAACAAGATGGGCGAAAAGATGGGCAAAGCCGCCAAGGCCATGTCCAAGGGCGACATGAAGCAGGCCCAAAAACAGCTAGACGAGGCCGGCGAGAAGCTCGGCGAGATGGAGCAGATGGAGCAGGCACTCAGCCAGCTCGAGTCCCAATTGGATCAGCTCGAAGATACAGCAGATGACCTTGAGGAATATGACCCGGAGGACGACGACCTCGCCTGTAAGCAGTGCGACGGCAGCGGCTTCCTGCCCGATGGTTCACCCTGCCCGAATTGTAATCGGAACAATCAGGGCAATGGCCCCGGCGGCCGAGGCCGGGGCGCCGGCAAGCGCGACCGCGACGACAGTGCCAAGACCTCGACCGTCAACAAGCGGACCCAGGTTCGAAGGGGCCGCGGCGGCAGCATCATCGGGCAGACCTACGTGAAGGGAAAGCAGCTCAAGGGTGAGTCCCGTGTCGAGTTCAAAGACGCCGCCGGCGCCGCCGAGATCGACGCGACCGACACCCTGAACCGCGACCGCAGCCCCCGCGCCTACCGCGGATCGATCAAACGCTTCTTCGATCGCCTCGGTGACGACTTCGACGCAAACAAAGATTCCAAGCCACAAGAATCCGACAAGAAATTGAAACCTTCCCCATCAGCCGACAAGTGACACCAACAATCCTCGCCCATCATCCGAGCCTCGGTCGCAAACTGATCAGAGCCGCGACCATTGGCGAGCGGTTCTCTCTACGATCAAAAGGCCCTCGATGTGGGCGCCCACCGCTTCCTTACGGGCGCGGCTCTGTTTCCGCACTTTTCAAACACGTTCTGGCATGCGTGCTGATCATACTTCCCAGCCTGTCGTCGCCCGCCCGCGCCGATCCACCCGACGCGTCATCCCAATCCGTCGTCATCTACTGCTCCGTCGACACCGCCTTCGCTCGGCCCATCCTCGATGCATTTGAAAAACGAACCGGTATCCGCGTCCACAAGCAGTTCGACACCGAGGCTGGGAAGACGACCGGTCTGGTCAACAAGCTGATCGCCGAGCGTACAAGCCCGCGTGCCGACGTCTGGTGGTCGAGCGAAATCTTCGGCACCCTGCAACTCGCCGGCCGAGGCATTCTCGCGCCGTACAAACCCAAAACCGCCGCCGACATTCCGGCGCATTACCGAGACCCCGCCGGTCTCTGGACCGCCTTCGGTCTCCGCGGCCGGGTGTTGGCCTACGATCCCAAGCGCACGCCTCCGGAAGATGTCCCCCGCCGCTGGGCCGATCTGGCCGATCCGAAGTACAAGGGCCGCGTCGCCTTCGCCGACCCCCGCTTCGGAACCACCCGGGGGCACGCTGCCGCGCTCCTTTCTCTTTGGGGCGAAAAGCCCATGGTCCATTTCTACGAGGGGCTTAGGCGAAATGGCTATCGCCGAACCGATGGCAACTCCCACTCCGTCCTCGTGCTCACCCGCGGCCTCGTCAGCTTCGCCGCCACCGACACCGACGACGTCATCGTCGCACAACGCCGGGGCGATTCCATCGCTATGGTCTATCCCGATCTGGATACGCCGGACGGCAAACGCAAGATCCCCGGCACCCTCTGGATCCCCTGTTCCGTCGCCCTTGTGAAAGGCTCGCGCCACCCCGACGCGGCACAGGCACTCATCGACACCCTCGTGTCGGCGGAAATCGAAAAGAAGCTATACGCCAGCGACTCGCACAATATCCCGGTCCGCCCCGGACTGCGTAAGACCCTCAAGGCCATGGCGTCCGGTGAGGCGAAAATAGACTACGCGAAAGTCGCTGAAAAACTCAGAACCTCCGACACGCTCGTCACGAACGTGCTCCTGAAGTGATACTCCCACGCCTCGTCCGCATCACGCGTCTCACCGGCTGGCCGATCCTGCTGGCATCCTGTGGCGCGGTCGTCGTGACGATCCTCTGGCAGGTTCCCGGCGTTCTGCACGATGAACTCTCACTCTGGCCGACGCCGCGACTCTGGCGCTACTTCATCACGACACTCTGGATGTCCGGCAGCGCCACACTCCTGTCGCTCACTCTCGCGATCCCCGCCGCCTACGCCCTCGTCCGCGCGCCACGCGCCTGGCAGCGCCGCCTTCTCCTCTCGCTCATCCTTATGCCCCTTCTGACTATGCCCAGCATCTTCGCCTACGCCTGGTCGTTGCTGGCGACCAGCGCCAATCCATTCATCAGCACCCTGATGCGCGGCCTCGGCTGGCAGACACCCGGTCTTGAACCCCTCCAAACCGCCTGGGTGCTTGCCACCTGGCTCTGGCCTATCCCCGCCCTTATCCTCGCCACATCTTTCAAGCATTTCGGCGAGGGTAGCTTTCGCCTTGCCTGTCTTGAAACCTCTCCGCTCCGCGCCTTCCTCCGCGCCGCCCTGCCGGTCATGCGTGCCCCGCTCATCGCCGCCGCCGCGATCGTCTTCATTCTCGCCGCGCTCGACGCGGCCATCGGCCCCCTGTTGCTGGCGAATGAGATCTGGTCCGTCGAAATGATCGCCGCCGCAAGCGTCGCCGTAGCCCATCCCCACCCCGCCGCAACCCTTGCCTTGCAGGCGTGGCCCATCCTCGCCGCTATCGCACTCCTCGTCATCGCCGCCCTGCCCGGCCTTCGGCAGATGACCGCCTGGTCGGACGAATCTGACGACACCGGCACGAACCCGACCAACAACACCCGAGCGTGGATTCTCGCTACCCTCCTCGCCGCGGCGATCGCCATCTTTCCTATCATCGTCTTCACCACTGAACTCAGCGACAACCGGTACACACCCGGTCAGTCCTTTCAAATGGCCCTCGACCTGTTCCGCACCGCCGGAGTGTCCACCCTCATAGTCGCCCTCGCCGCCGCCCTCGCCGCGATGGCCCTCACGCTTGCCGCGCTTGACGATCCGGCTTGGCCGCTCGTCCGTCGTCTGCCCGGTCTGTTTATTCTGACGCTCGTATTGATCACTGCCGTCCTGCCTCCTCCGATGATCGGCGCCACCCTGGTCGCCTTCTTCACGAACGAAACCATCAGCCCGTCCGACGGCTGGAACA
Source organism: uncultured Planctomycetaceae bacterium (assembly GCA_964464525.1). GTDB lineage: Bacteria > Planctomycetota > Phycisphaerae > UBA1845 > UTPLA1 > CAYXGR01. The sequence continues at coordinate 537 of CAYXGR010000261.1, read as the reverse complement.
TTTACGACCACTCACCCGTAGCCTGGATCGCCGCGATGCTTGCTCGCTTCGCCTTTATCCCGGTTTGCATTGTCCGATTGCTCAACCGCCGCATCCCCGCACAGATCATCGATCAGGCCCGCACCGACGGCGCCGACCGGATCCAATGCCTCGCCGCCGCCCGGCTCCCCTTCCTGTGGCGCAGCCTGTTGGCGGGCGGTCTCGCCGTCGCCTGCATGACGTTCTCCGAGATCGCCGCGAGCGGCCTGGTCCAACCGCCTCAGTGGGGCCACGGCAGTCTCGCCGTCCACCTCGACAGCGAGATGCACTATGGTCGTCGCGCCCCCACCGTCGCCCTCGGCCTCCTGATGATGCTTCCCGCCCTCGTCGCGGCGGTGGCCTTGCCGCTGATGACGAGATGGCCGACACTCCGACGGGGTGGCATGGCCAAGCGTGATTCACCGGCTCGTAGGAGCCGGGGGGGCCTGCCTGACCCTGAGACGCCACGCCCGACGCGGCGACTTCGCCCCCCCACTGCCCCAGGGGGGGCCCTGCCGG
>CAYXGR010000260.1:0-4955 GCA_964464525.1 uncultured Planctomycetaceae bacterium | reverse complement strand
CCGCCGCGAGCAACAACTTCGAGCTCGCCATCGCCGTCGCGGTCGCCGTCTTCGGTATCGGATCCGGAGTCGCCTTCGCCGCCGTCATCGGTCCCCTCGTCGAAGTCCCCGTCCTCATCAGCCTCGTCCATGTAGCCTTCTGGTGCCAGCGTCGCTACTTCAGCCCAACGCCCTCGCCCCAAATGGAGACCGCCTGAATTCCGAACTGCGATTGACAGATCGGGAGTATGAGATGTTTGCCCCTTGAGAAAAGTCGCCCAAGTGAAGCGTAATCGTAAATCGAACGTATAAATCCGAAACCCGCAGGTCAGTGGAACCTGCGTCCACCGATGGAGGAGATTGATGATGAAAACATGCCTGACAAATGGCGCCGTTCTTCTGACCCTGGCGCTCAGCTCATTACAAACATCGGCTCAGATGTCCACGGAGCCGCGAGCCCAGGGAGGCAAAAAGTATGCCAGGCGGACTTCGATTCAACAGCAGAATCGGTCCGCCGTACCGTCGCCTTCGTCTACCCCGCTTGGGCTGTCCGCGATCCAGCTTGCTTCGAAACACAAAAAGTACCTGTATATCTATTTCTACAATAATAAAAATACCGAAACGGGTGACCTCAGAAATGTCTTCGACGCCACGATGCTCAAGGTCGCCGATCGGGCCGATTCTGTAGTCATCGATGTGAACGACCCGGCCGAGAAGGGAATCGTCGCCCGGTTTCAGGCAGCCAGGGCTCCCATGCCCCTCGTACTGGTGATGGCGCCAAATGGCGCCATCACCCGAGGCTTCCCCGGAAAGTTCAACGAGGAGCACCTGCTGGAGGCATTCACCACACCTTGGATGGCCCAATGCCTGAAGGGGCTACAGGATGGCAAGATCGTGGTGTTGTGCGTTCAAAGTGGGGCCCCGGCATCTATCGAAGCTGCGAGGAAGGGAGTGCGTGATTTGAAAAGGGATCGACGTTACGCATCCACTGTCGAAATCGTACCCCTGGCTCCGGGCGAATCGGGTGAAGAAATCGTGACTTTGCGGAACCTGAACATCGATCCTCTTGCGGAGCAGGCGACAACCGTGCTTCTGGCCCCGCCCGGTATTGTCATCGGCAGATTCCAGGGCCCCACGGACAAGACCGCGCTTGTGGCGATGATCGAGAAGGCCGCCGCCGCATGCAAGCCCGGCAGCGGTTGCTGCCCTACCAAAAAGCCCGCAGGCACCAAAAAAACGGCCAAACAGACACAGAAGAAACCCATGAAATCAGCGGGGGTGCAGCAGTGAAACTGAGAACCATCGTCTGGCGTGAGTTATTCGAACGAAGAAATCAACTGACGACGAGCCTTCTGGCGATCATCCTGGGCATCGCCGCGCTCGTTTCCATAAGAAACGTGACGTTTTATTCCGAGAAGGCCGTGGCTGCCGAGTTGGACGCGCTGGGAACGAATATCCTGATCCTGCCCAAATCGGCTTCCATTCAGGATTACTATAGCGCGGACATGCATGATGATGAGATCCCCGAAGAATACGTCGCGACCTTGACTCGCTCGGATCTTCAGGGACTCGACAACCTTTCCCCAAAGCTCACTGTTTCCGTCGAGTTGAAAGGCAAGCAGTTCACCCTGACCGGGATCCTCCCCAAGAGCGAGTTCCCAGCCAAAGCCATCTGGCAGGGCGCCGGTCTCTTTTCAAGACCGGTCGAAGGGTGTGGCGAAGTCGCCCAGGTGCCGGCGGCGTTCAGGCCCCCCATTAAGGAAACCCTGGTGCGTAATCGTGTCGTGGACGATCTCGGCCCTTCCGAAATCCTGATCGGTTCGGACGTGGCCGACATCCTGCATCTGCGGAAGGATGCCGAGATAACGGTACTGGACAATACTTTCAAAATCGTAGCCTTGCTTCCCCAGACTGGCACAGTCGACGACGCGCGACTATTCGCTCACCTGCACACGGTGCAGCATCTCGCGGGAAAAGGGCGCGTCGTCAACGCCATCGAAGTCGTAGGATGCTGTCAGGAAATCTCGCAAGGCCTCGTCCAGAAGATCAACGGCCTTCTTCCCGATGCGCGCGTGGTCACCATCCGGCAGGTAGTCGACACTCAGATCAATACCAACCGGATGATGTCCCGACTGTCTTTCGTCTTCATAGGGATCATCGTCCTGATCGGTGGGGCCAGTATCGCCAATTACATGTACGCCAATGTATACGAACGCCGAAAAGAAATCGGAACCATGATGGCCCTGGGTGCATGTTCCAATACGATCCTGAAACTGTTCATGTCCAAGGCCCTTTGGCTTGGCCTGGTGGGCGGGCTGAGTGGCTACGTAATCGGTACCCTTCTGGCTGTCACATTCGGACCGCGCCTCGCCGGAATCCCCGTGCTTCCCATGCCCTTTCTGGTAGTCTGGGCAACGGCGATTTCCGTCCTGATCGCCCTGCTTGCGAGCTATCTACCCGCGCGCAGTGCCACAAAATTAGATCCATGTATTACTTTGATGGAGGGTTGATTCGTGTTGAGGATGCAAGCAGTCGGCAAATCCTACCAACATCACAGCGGAAGCGTAAAGGCGTTGGAACGAGCCACCTTGCACATTCACCGGGGTGATTATCTCTCCATCGTCGGCCCCAGTGGCAGCGGCAAGAGCACCCTCCTGCTCATGCTGGGCGGAATGCTCTCACCGTCGCAGGGCCGCGTTTTGATCAACGGGCAGTCGATGTACGACCTCCCACCCAACGATCGAGCACGGATCCGCCGCGAACACATCGGCTTCGTCTTTCAGACCTTCAATCTCGTACCCTACCTCTCGGCGCGAGAAAACGTCCAGATCCCTCTCTATCTCGCGGGGGCGGGTAAAGACGAGCAGCGCGAAAGGGCCATCCTGCTACTGGAGCGGCTGGGATTAAAGGAACGCCTCCAACACAAACCCGCCGAACTCTCCGTCGGTCAGCAACAACGAGTCGCCCTCGCCCGAGTACTGGCCAATGATCCGGCGATCATTCTCGCGGATGAGCCGACCGGAAATCTCGATCCGGAGACCAGTGATCAGATCATCGCCTTTCTCGACGAACTCAGCCTCGAAGGACGAACCATCGTGGTGGTTACGCATGATCCCCGAGCCGCCGGTCATGCCGGGCGAACCGTACGTATCGAAGCGGGTACCGTCATCGAAGCCGATCGGCCACCCCCTCGAGACGACAAATGTTCGGCTCTTCCCACGATTCCCCACGCATCCGTCGGTCCGGAGGAATCCAGCCCCTAGAGGGCGGCGGGGTGGCATGCCCAAGCCTCAAGGCGCGGGCACGGCCGCCGGAGGCGATTAAAAACATTTGTCACACCCGTCCAGCCCACCGCCGCCTCATCCAACCCATCCCGATCAGCAAAGACGGCATCATCATCATCCCATCCATGCCCCCGCCGCAGCAGGCACCGGTCGGCTGGCCCGCCGGAGTCGGCGTGCAGGCGTCCCCGACACCGTCGCTGTCACCGTCGGCCTGATCGGCATTGGCCGTCGCCGGACAGTTGTCCAGACAGTCGAAAACTCCGTCGCCGTCCGTATCAACGTCCGGCACGCCGCATCCGCAAGCGCCGGACAAGGTCTTGTTGGCATCGTCCGGGCAGCCGTCGTCGCAGTCGGCGACACCGTCGGCGTCGGCGTCGGTGAGGCACGCAGGCGCAAGGAAACCCCGAATCCGGTAGATAGTGTCCGCCGAGAAGTTCGAGATAAGCAGATCGCCACTGATGGGGTCGAAGACGCAGCCGACCGGCCCGGTACCGTTCATGTCGGCCATGATTTTGCGAGAGGCAAGGACAGGATCCCCAGTTGAGTCGATCTCATAGGTGGCCACCAGATCCGCATCGTATTCCACTTGTACCAGGCTGTCGGCGGCGAAACTCGGATGGCCGGCCTTCACATACGCAAATCCGTCGGGACCATTATCCGGGAGTGTCACCTGGTCGGTCAGGCCCACGATGTCGAAGGTACCCGCGCCGTCCGGCGACACGGATGCGTCGTACCACTCGTGGCCGTTGTAGGAGGTGAACTTGACACGGCCGGCCCCGGCAAAGCCCGGCGGGACGAAGCCGACAGCGCCGGTGGACGAAACGACGCCGAGAGTGGTGAGATCGATGAGCTTGTCGGGATTCATGCTCCCGGGCTTGATCTGGCCGCACCGGTTATCGCTATAGGTTGTGTAGAACAGGACGTCGTCGGGTCCATAGGCGAGGCCGCCGTCGATACCGTGCGTCGCGGTGCCCGGCGCGTTGGCGATTTTCATCGCCCCCCCCGAGAATCCGATGATGTGCCCGTCGGCGTTGCGTGTGACACTGACCTCATAGATTCCGGCCGTGTCATTGTCGGCATTGCCGCCAATGAGGAGGGTCTGGGGGTCGCCGCGCTTGAAGATAATCGGCCCGTAGCTGGAGGGCAGGCCGGAGATCATGCCCAGATTCGTGAGCGTGTAGTCACTCGCGTAGAACGACTCGATGTTCTGAGCACGGGCGGCAGCGATAACGAAAACCGACACGCCGAAGAGGATCGCGATGGAGAGGGGTGTCTTGTGAATATGCATGCGCATTCTCCGCTTGCGTGAGGTTCCAGACACTTGGATTACAATCAATACTATTCGCCCGACAAGTCAGAGTATCCATAATACAGACATGGGGCGGGGTATTACAAGTACAGGAAGCCGCGTAGGGTCCGCTCGGGTGCGCGGGGTGCCCCATCCTTTCTCAAAAGAATGGATGGGGAAAAAGCCACGGGGAATAAGTATCCAATCCAAACGCTCCCGTTGTGCCGAACCCAGGAAACCCGTCTCGGTCCCACCCTCATCGGATTCCCCTCCCATGTCATCTTCTCTTTTTCTTCATCTGATATTTCTCCGCGTCCTCCGCGACCTCTACGGTAAGTTTTATGATTTGTGACGGCCCCACGTGAATCCCTTCCCACGTCTTTTTTCTCCGCCCTGAAGGGGCG
>CAYXGR010000259.1:2431-4980 GCA_964464525.1 uncultured Planctomycetaceae bacterium | reverse complement strand
GCGGGCCTTCTTGATTTCCTGTTGAAGCTGGCGACGCTGATCCGAACTCAGCCCCCCGCCGCGCATCCGCTCGCCGATCGAGGCCATCTTCCGTTCGGCATCCTCGCGGGCCTTCTTGAACTGCGGCGTATTTCTGAAATTGTAGAAATAAGTATGATTCGTCACCGGTGTATAGAAGCCCAGCATGTTCGGGCTTGGCTTCGGCCCGCCGATCTTCACTGAATAGTCCGCGTAGCCCTTGAACTCGTTGAAAAAATGGGTAATCAGCTTGCGCTTCAACTTCTTCGGCTTCATGCCGAGCATCCGGGTAAACTTTTCACACCAGCGAAATGTCTTCTCAATAGCCGCGCTAAAGACCTCAACATCTTCGTCGGTCGTATCATAAAAGATCGAATAGTGAGGCGTCCGCTTGATCTTGAAGTCCTCGCCGAGGGCCCCTCGAACCTTCTTCTCGCCCTTCTTGTCACGCGACGGCTCCGACTTCTTTTTCCTGGAACCCTTCTTCCTCGAACGCTTCTTCCTGTCTTTATTCTTCCGGGGCGAGGGCCCATCATCCCGAAACAGGCCGCCCGCCTGAACCACGCCCGAGGGAGCCTGAGGAATGAGAAAGACAATCCCAATCAGAAGGATGGATAGAACAGAGAATCTTCCGCGAATCATGTCACGACCTTTCCAGACAAAATAGGTTCCACTACCGAACCATTGCCCTCGAAAGTCATTCTATCCCCCGCGACCAGGGCAGACAACAAAATTCGCCGCCCGAGGAATCATGCGTAGCTGTGCAGCCCTACAATGTAGAAATTCACCACCCACCAGTTGAACTGCATCGCGGCAAAACCAAAGACGCTGAGAACGCTGGTCCAGAGTGCCCGCCGCTTCGTCACGAAACGAGCATGGATCAAAATCGCGTAGACCAGCCAGGTATTCAACGCAAACACCTCCTTCGGATCCCACCCCCAAGGCCGACCCCACGAGTAGTCGGCCCACATCGCACCCAGCACGATCCCCACAAACAGCGCAACACTCGCGGTATAGATCAGTACCTGATGGGATCGATCGAACTCCTCGAGGATGCCGCCGCCGCGTTCAACGGGAAAATCGGACGCCACCAATCCACTCGCCCCGGCATGTTTCCCCCGACCGAACAAACGAAATACCTCGATGCCGATCCAGGCACAGCTTGCAATGGAGACAAGCATAGTGATGAAAAACTGAGACACAATGAGCGCCGATTCCGAGTAGGTGCCCATCTTCCTCGCAAGCCACGCGGTGCCGCCCCACGGCATTTCGAACAGGCCGAAATAGGCCATAAACAGGCAGCCAAACGTGCCGACCTGCGCCCCGATCGTACCCTGCGCCAGCGCCGAACGTTCCCGCTTCGCGGAGACAAACAGGTAACAGTTGGCCACCCCCCAGGCAAGCGTGATGACGGCATAGCTGGAGATTATCAGTACCGTGTGGATGCGAAGCATGATGTCGTCCAGGATCGGCATCATCGTCACCAGCTTGTTGTTGATCTGATCAGGCATCAGCTCCGGCAAAGCCAGGGCGAAAAAGCCCAGCAGGCTGGCGCTGAGCAAATAGACACGCTTCTTCGTAAACAGCTCCAGCAGCAGGGCGAACATCACGCCGACCCAGGTGGACGAAACCACGGCCTCGTACATGTTGGCGACCGGAACCCGGCCGATCACCCCCCAGCGCAGCCACAGGTCATACCCATGCAGACCAGCCGCGGCCACGAGGAACAGGAGCCCCAGCCGCCGCGTCCACCGATAACGCGTGGACACGGCAAAGATCGAGACGAAAAAGGCGAAGATGTAGCAGGCCCAGCTGTATTTAATCAGATTCAATCGCCGATACGTCACCTCGGCCTTGCGCTTATCGAGTGAGGGATAAACCCCCGCAGGTGCGAGCGTGGGCAATACGGTCGTCAACGCCGTGATCCCCTTGTTGATCCCATCCACGTCGCGATCCACCCAGGCCTGTTGCAATCCTCGAAATGCAGCGATCACCGCGTCGGCCTGTTCCTGCGATACGCCCGCCTCGGTTCGCATCGCATCATCCAGCAGATGCAGCACCGACAACCACGGCGTCTCCACGTCCCCCTGCGGATGGGGCACAATCGTCAACAGCCCCGCCATGTTTTCATAGAAGTACCGCGCCTTGGAAACACGCCCCATCGCCCGATTCTTGAGCATCTGCCCTGACAACTCCGCCAGCCGATCGCGGACGGCCGGCGAAGTCAGAAACCGGTAGCTCACACTCCGAGACTTGAAGATCCGACGCCGCTGCTCCTCCGTCACCTCGATCGGGTACTTCGTCAGATCGCGAAGAATGCCCTTGTCTTTAATATACAGAACCGGCAGATCGTGGTACGCCTCCGTGTTGAATATCAGCTCCATCGCCGCCACGACCGGGTCCAATCCGTAGAACGCCTTCGATCCGTGAACGTCGTTCATCACCTTCCGGCACCACGACTCGACGGTCGTATGCCGCCAGCCCTGCTGATCCAACAGCGCGATCGCACCGAGCGATTCGATGTCGATCCG
>CAYXGR010000259.1:0-2331 GCA_964464525.1 uncultured Planctomycetaceae bacterium | reverse complement strand
GGACCGATTCATGGTCTTCTCCTCCTCAGGCTTTTTCCTGCGAGCTTGATCCGCAAACCGTTGCTTTCTCCGCCGCACGAGAATCGGCTTCACAAAAAACGCGTAGATCATACCCACGGCGATAAAAACACAGCCGATCATCATCGGCCAGATGCCCCGACGATTCCCCACCCCCAGCACCGTGAAGCTCTCGTGGTCTCGCGCCGCCGACGATTGAAACAGCGTCCATTCGCCGATCGTGAAGGTGTTGTTCAAAAATGCCTTGGCCCGCATCACCCGACGTGTTTCCGGATCGATATAGCGAAAATGGCTGGTCCACTCACGCGGCTGCTCCCGACCGGGATAAAACTCCGTGTGTAGCCGTTCGAGGCAGATCGTCGTGGGAAGCCGGCGCATCGCTCGCCCGTAGATCAGAGACAGATCCTCCATCCCCGGAATATCACCCACAACAGTCGCTACCGTCCCATCGCTCCGCGTATTGTTGTCGCTGAACGGCACCCAGACGTGTCGAGACCAGGAATGATCGCGGCCTTCCAGACGCACGCGTACGGCCGACATCGTCCTCCGAACATCGGCCAGCGAACGCCGATCGCGCTCGGGAATAACGCTTGGCCGCGATTCGAACTTCGGCCGAACCAGATAATCCACCAGCGTCAATTCCTTCCCGTCGCCATCCGGCGAAAACGGCTGACCCTTTTGAAGCAGCCCCACCGATCGCGCCCCGCCGGTCGCCGTATGAATCGCCGTCGGCGACAGCCGGTTGCCCGCGACGATCATGAAGTGATCGTGGCTCGCGTCCATGTATCGAATATCAATATTGCTATCGACCAGCCCGCCGTCCTTCAGAATCTTCGCCCCCGCCCGATCGCGATCCTGGTTCAACTCGGGAAACCGTTGCAGCACCGATCGCTGAAACTGGTGCTCCGGGCTTTCGATCCAGACCAGCGCAATGGGCGTCCGCGCCCCCTCGTACCCCGCCGTTCGAAGCGGCCAACTGGAACGAAGTTCCTCGACCTTCAGCGTGTAGTCCGTACCCTCGATCTTGATCGTCTGGCCCGTCTCCACGTCGAAGGCCTGCCGAACGTCCTTGTCCTTCACGTGTACTTCCAGATAGTGACGCCCGTGGATCGGCCGCTTCCAGGCAGGCGGGATCTCCGTCTCGTCGCCGATCCAGCGAAATTCAACGCTGGTCTTGTCGTGCAACTCCACCATCGCCTTCTCGGGCATGTGGGCGATCAGCCAGTCTTCATGCCGGTGCCCCCCTTCGTCAACCACCGCAACCCGCGCGATCGGACGAATCTCGTCCCCGCCGGGCATGGGAATCGGCTGAAGCTCCGCATAGGGAAGATAGCCGTCGATCGACATCGTGAACGGCCAATCCGCCGCCGCAGCGCTATCGGTCTCTGTCAAGGGAATCGGCATCTGCCAGTGTTCCAGCAGGGGAATCGGTCGGTTTCGATTGGAGGCAATGGCCTTGCCCGCGCGATCCATCGGAGGCAGCATCCCGGACGAATCCGACGGGCCGGCCGGATCCTTCACGAACCGCTCGGAATAGTACGGCAATTGTGGAAGGTCGAACGTCTCCTCCTCGGCATGGCCGGCCCGCACGATCAGGGCCGGTGTCGTGTCGTCATAGAAGAAATCCGGGCTGCTCGACGGCGTCAGCATCAGCGCGAGTCGATCCGTCAGCGTGGCGATCCGCCCCTGCGGTTTCTCCGGCGTATTGTGTTGAAGCTCAATGACGTGTTCGGGCTTGCCCGGCGCCGTTACCCTGAGCGTCACACGAAATGCCGTCTTCAGGCCGCTATGCTCGACCTCGATCACTTCGATCCGATGCCTGCCACCCAGCATGGGAATATTCCGCTCCCACACCTTGCCCTCGACAGCCACAAATTGATCCAGCAGAGCATTGCCGGTCTGGTCGCGCAACCGATCCAGCGAGACCACCCGAATACTCGGCGCGTCCAGCCAGACGGCCCCCTCCACCTTGTGCCCGAAGTAGATAACCGACCCGCCGCAAAGAGTCAGCAGTCCCGCGTGAACCGTCAGCACCCCGAGGTTGCGCAGGTTGAACCGAATCCGCCGCACCGTCACCACGCTCAGGTTGATGCAGAAGAGTACGATCAGCGCAAGAAAAACCCAGTGATTGAAGTACTGAAACTCGGTCAGTTCGAAAAATTGCCGGAAGCGCGGCACTGCCGAGCCGAGCGTCCCGTAGAGAAGAATACAGGAGATCCAGAAGATACCCAGCGAGATGCTGCTGAACCCATCGACGAGCATGCGCAGCGGATTCCACGAACGACGCGATCGAGTCGGTCTCTCAACGGTCAT
>CAYXGR010000258.1:1438-4987 GCA_964464525.1 uncultured Planctomycetaceae bacterium | reverse complement strand
GACGTTTCGACGTTTCCCCCCTTACAAATACCCCTCCTCCAACCCCCCAACCAGTTCCTTGATCCGCTGAACCTGATCCTTATGACAAACCAGCGTCGCGTCCCGGCTGTGAACGATCACCAGATCCTCCACGCCGATCACCCCGATCAAATGATCATCTTCGCTGACGAGTATATTATTCCGTCCATCTAATAATGCGGATCGCTCCAAGGACAATACATTCCCGGCATCGTCGGCCCCCAGCACCTCCGGCAACGCCGTCCAGTTCCCCACATCCAGCCAGTCCAGATCCATCTCAACCACCAGCACCGACGGCGAGATTCCCGACGACTCGGCAGCAGCCTTTTCCATCACCGCGAAGTCGATACTGATCCGCTCCAGCGAAGGATAAACCTCCCGAGCACGCCGAAATCCATCCTCCGTCCCCCACCCCTCGGCCAACCCAAGCGCCGACCCATATGTGCCCGGCAAATGTCGCTCCAGCCGACCCAGAATCGCCGAAGTCCGCCAGACAAACATCCCGCTGTTCCAGTAATAATTCCCAGAGGAAACATACCCCCGGGCCGTCTCTAAATCCGGCTTCTCTTTGAATGACCCCACCACCCAAACGCCAGATGAGACAGACCCACCGCGCTCGACATAACCCAGACCGGTATGCGGCTCAGTCGGCTTGATGCCAAAGGTAACCAGCGCCTCGGGATACTCAACAGCCGCCGCGATCCCGCGATGAACAATCTTCGCAAACACATCCGCCGGTCGGATCAGATGATCCGCCGTAAAAACCCCCATCACCGTCTCGGGATCCCGCCGATGCAAAATCGCGGCCGCCAGCCCAATCGCCGCGGCCGTATCCCGACCGGTCGGCTCCCCAATCAGATTCCCCTCGGGCAGTTCAGGCAATTCCTTCGCAATCGCCGGCAGATGCTCCGCCAGCGCAATTACATAGATGTCCTCAGCGGAAAACGCGGACCGGATCCGTTCATACGCCAGATCGATCAGACTCCGCCCCTCGACAATGCGAAGCAACTGCTTCGGCCGAGCCCGCCGACTCAACGGCCACAACCGAGTCCCTGACCCCCCAGCCATTATCACGGCAACCTCGCGCATAAATGCAACCCGCCTTACCCTCTAATGATCCATGACATTGATATGAACGGGTGGGGAGCATCGGCGTCCCGCCGGTCGTTTCTTCTTTTTTTCGACCGGGTAAAATCGGCATCCCGCTGGTGCAAATCAAAACGAGCCACGGACTTCCAGTCCGTGCGGCCCTCCGAGCCCCAAGTGCGAGCAACCGGAATGCAGCACCCACAATTCCATATAGAACGGACCACTGGTTATTAGTCTCTAGTTCTCCAGTATATACAACGGCACGTGCTCCAACGCAAAAGACCGCTCGCCGTGTTCCTGAAAATTTATACGTATATAGATAGACCGCCCCCGCGGCTCGAGACGTACCACCCGGCCATCCCCATATTCATCGTGCCGAACCGGAAGCCCGGGATAATACATCGAATCGTCGATCATCTCATCATCCAGATTGTGCCGCCCCAAATGCGACCGGCTCCGATCACGACGCGTCTCAAACGTCTCACGCTCGATCTCATCCGAGGGTAGCTCCCCGACAAATCTCGAAACGCTCGCTCGCTCCGTAATCCCCCGAACCATCCGAAACTCGGCATGTGAAATCGTGACCAATCGCTTGGCCCGCGTGATCCCGACGAATAATAACCTCCGCTCCTCCTCAACTTCCGAATCACTCTCTTGAATCGCCCGCCGGTGCGGCAAGAGACCCTCCTCCAGACCAACAATATAGACCGCCGGAAACTCCAGCCCTTTCGCCGCATGAAGCGTCATCAACGTCACCGCCCCCCCCGACAGCTCAATGGAATCCACATCACTCACCAGGCTGATCTGTTGCAGCCAATCGGCAAGGGTGCCACCGGAATTGTCTTGATCAAACTCGCGCGCGGCGGTCACCAACTCAAAAATGTTCTCCAGCGGCTCGTTATCGATATCGCTCGAATCAATTAATGATTTTTCCAGCCCGGACTGTCGAATCACCGCCTCGACAATAGGACAGACCGGTGACTCCGGGACCCCGCGCAGCGCCCGCAATAACTCGGCAAACACCCGAATCTTCTTCCACGCCGTCTTCAGTGGCCCATACCCCTCGGCCTCTGCGATGGCACGATCCAATGTACCCCCCAGATTGGCCGCATGCTTCCGAAGTCGCTCAATCGTCACCTTGCCGATCCCGCGGGCCGGCGTGTTGATCGCTCGAAGCAGCGCCGTCTCGTCCGCGGGATTCGAGATAACCCGAAGATAAGACAGCACATCCTTAATCTCCTTCCGTGCGTAAAACTCCACCCCCCGAGCAATCTGATAAGGAATCCCCGCCTTGCGAAACGCATCCTCCAGAACACGGGTCAACGCGTTAACCCGGTAAAACACCGCCACCTCGCCCGGTTGCCCGCCGGCATCACAATAACGTTGAACATCCAGCGCAATTTGCTCCGCCTCGACGTGCTCGTCCTCACAAGTCCACACCCGGACCGGCTGGCCACACTCAGCCTCGGTCCACAAATCCTTGCGCTTTCGAAGTACATTTGTAGAAATGAGCTGGGAAGCCGCCGACAGGATAGCACCCGTACTGCGAAAGTTCTGCTCCAACCGAATGACGCTGGCATCGGGATAGTCAGCCTCGAAATCAAGAATGTTGTGAATGTCGGCGCCCCGCCACGCATAGATCGACTGATCCGGATCCCCCGTCGCACAGATATTCCCATGCCCCCGAGCCAGTCTCGATGCGATCAGGTATTGGGCATGGTTCGTGTCCTGATATTCATCTATGAGCAGGTATCGAAACCGATCCGACAGTTCGTGGCAAATCCCCTCGTGCTCGCCAAGCAACCGGGAAATATACATCAATAAGTCATCGAAATCACAGGCATTCTGTTTCTCAAGAAGACGCTGGTATTCTCGGTAGATCCTGGCCGTGGTCCGATCAGAAAAATCGGTCGCCTCCTCCGCAAAAGCATCAGGCGCCTGAAGCCGCGTCTTCGCTTGGCTGATCCGTGCGAGAACAGTCCGCGGCTTCCAGTTGTCGGTGTGTAAATCGCACTTTTTGATGGCCTCTCGGACTAGAGACCGGCTGTCCGACTGATCGAAGATCGAAAAGTTCGTCTGAATCCCCACGGCCCGCCCATATTCCCGAAGCAGCCGCGCACACAGCGAGTGAAATGTACACACCCACATCCGCCCCCCAACTCCGAGCGCGTGAATACGATCCCGCATCTCCCCGGCCGCCTTGTTGGTAAAGGTGATCGCAAGAACCTGTTCGGGCCGCACGCAAGTCCGGGCAATATGCGCCGCTCGGCGCGTGATGACACGCGTCTTTCCAGATCCCGCCCCCGCCAAAACCAGAATCGGCCCCTCCGTGTGCCCCACGGCCTCCCGCTGCGGCTCCGTCAACTCCTCAAAAAGATCCTCGGCAGACATGCCCCCATGGTAAAGAAAACCGCGGGGCCGTGTCCATGCTCACTTCTCGTG
>CAYXGR010000258.1:0-1338 GCA_964464525.1 uncultured Planctomycetaceae bacterium | reverse complement strand
TTTATTTCGACATCTCGACGGTTCGACGTTCCCCCTCTGGCTTTTCCCACTCTCGACGCATAGAATACTAAACAAAACCACCAAACCTGAGCCCGCACGACATTCCCACCCCGGAGACACCCCATGCTCCACCCGTACCCTCCACCCGGTTCGTCCTTCGCCCGAATCGCCTTCTTTCTACTCCTCGCAACCCCATTCACGCCCCCAGACGCCCACGCCGACGACACCGCCAAAATCCGCACCCGCGCCGGTCGCCGACCGATCAAACTCTGGCCGCTCCCGGAGGAATCAGAATCGACACGGCAGCCGGGCAGGTCTATCACCCTCGGCGATTGGACCTACCGGGCAACCCGAGCCCGTCAGGTCCGCGACGGCGTCCCATGGGAACTCATCGTCACCCCCACCACCGAACACGCCAGCGAATGGCACCAAGGCTCCACCGCCCGCGCCCTCCCCATGGCCCAGGCCGTCCGATCCCCCGCCAAGGGGCCACGACAACCCGAAACCGTCCCCATCATCGAAATCCCAAAAATCGTCTGGCAACAACGGATGGATGCCGGCCTTCAAGATGTCGTCGGCATCCACTTCCACGAGCTCGTGACCGACGACATCGCACGCATCCTCTACACCCTCCACAAGGTCCCACCCGACAATCCCGACGGCACACCCCCCGCCCCCGGCAGCTACAACGGCCGTCCCGGCACCCGCATCGAGGCAACCCTCCTCACACCCGTCGTTTGGAGTCTGGACCAGAGCATCGTCGTCCGAACCGACCCCCTCGAAAAACACCTCACCGACGGCCGTGCCCGACACGAGGCCGGTCACGCCGGCGTCTCTCACCGGATCTTGCTCGAAGTCCTCCACGGCCCCCAGGATTGGAACCCGCGCTACGGCACCGGCCAAAGATCCAGCCTGACATATTATTGGAAACGGCAGCGGATCGGCCGATCCTGGAATGGCTACCAGCGTGGCATAGATAAGCTGCTCACCCTGCGAACCTCGATCGTCCTGCTCCCACCCACGCGCTGGTCATTGCTCCTGCCGATCCCGCCTGAGCGGGTGACACAAAAACACATCCAGGCATTCAACGACTCAATCGTCCTCCTCGGCCCACGCTTCGCCATGGCGGACAAGACGGCCCAATCCCAATTCCACGCCCACCACGGAAGCTACGAAAACCCCGGATCCCCGTAGGATCCACTTTCCGACCCCTGGCCCAAGGGTGCCACCGGCAAGCTCTGCTTGCCGGTGCCCATGCCGGGCCGGGTGGCATGCCCAAGCCAAAGGCGCGGGCATGGCGAACCAAGTATCGGGTGCCATGCTTACACGTCACGGCCG
>CAYXGR010000257.1:0-4997 GCA_964464525.1 uncultured Planctomycetaceae bacterium | reverse complement strand
CCCACCTTTTTTCCGCCCCGAAAGGGCGTTGTGAGGTAGGATGGGTCATCTGACCCATCTGTTGAACCCGCCCAGAACGGTGGCACTATTCGGAAGGGTGGCACTGTCAAGGCACGATCCACTTTGGATCGTGCCTTGGCAGTGGCGAGCCAACACACACCGCCCCGCAGACCCATTTCCCGCACATCAACCGAAAAATCGACCGGCGAACAAATAGGGGTGAATACCCCATGGCGCAAGTGTTGAATCTGACGACGCCATCGGTTAGATTGGCATCTGAGGTGCCGATAAACATGTTTCGAGTCAGCCCACCATGCTTCTTAGGGTGGGCACTGCCCACCTTTTTTCTATATTGTTGGACAGGCACCGCCCACATCTTTTCTTTTTGCAGGGAGAACACCGCCCATCAGGGCTTCCGACAAACCAGGCAAAGGAGACTTGAGCCATGTCCTCAAAACCCTTCATCGTCGGATGCCTCCTGATACTGGCCGGCACCACCCCGCCAACCACCGCCCAACCGGCCGATTGCAACGCCAACGGCATCGACGACATCTGCGACGTCGGCCCCTGCAACTGCGGCGCGGGCGAAAATCTCCCCGATGCCATCCTCGCCATCGAAATCTTCACCGATATTTTCCCTGCGGAAACAACCTGGGAACTCGTCGAGCAGACCGTCGGCATCATCGCCTCCGGCGGGCCGCTCGATCAGCCCAACACCCTGTTCACCCAGGACGTGCCAATCTGCAACGCAAGCTGCTACAACTTCACCATTTTCGATGCGTTCGGCGACGGCATCTGTTGCGCACTCGGAAACGGCTTCTACAACCTCGTGCTCGATGGTGTGGTCATCGCAACGGGTGGCGCATTTACAAACGCGGAGACGGTCAGCAACATCGGCGATTGCCTGATCGGCGCGAGCCTGGACTGCAACGCCAACGGCAGCCCGGACGATTGCGACCTTGCCGATGGAACGAGTCCGGACTGCAATGGAAATGGTATCCCGGATTCATGTGATATTGCCAGCGGCGCCGACACGGACTGTAACGGCAACGGAATCCCGGACGAGTGCGACCTGGCCGACGGTGTCAGCACGGACTGCAACACCAACGGTATTCCCGATGAGTGCGACATCGGTAGCGGCAACAGCCCGGATTGCAATACCAACAGTATCCCCGATGAGTGCGACATCACCGACGGCACTTCCTTTGATAATCTGCCGGTCGCTGGAGACGGCATCCCGGACGAATGCCAATTAGACTGCAATGGAAACCTCATCCCCGACGCCGACGATCTTGCCGATGGGACCAGTCCGGACTGCAACGCAAACGGAATCCCGGACGAATGTGAGTCGCAGGAAGACTGCAACGGCAACGGCATCCAGGATCTTTGTGACCTCGCCGGCGGGTTCAGCCACGATTGCCAACTGAACGGCATCCCCGACGAGTGCGACATCGTCAGCGGATTCAGCCTGGATTGCCAGTCAAACGGCATCCCGGACGAGTGCGACGCACTTTTCATGGGTGCCGCGCTTGATTTTGACGGAGCGGACGACTGGGTTCGTATCCCTCGGGCGGCGTCGCTGGAACCGGCGGACGAACTGACGATCGAGGTTTGGATTCGACCAGACTCGGCCGGGGGCTTCCACAGCAGAATCGTCCGAAATGCGGGTCATTTCGCTCCCGGCTACATCCTCGCGTGGTCACAGTCGGGCGATCATCACCTCCAACTCAGGATCGACGGCGCCGCCGGCGGCAACGCCCGTGCGACCGACCCTCTGCCCGCATCCACTTACTTCGGACAATGGATCCACGCCGCGGGTGTCTACTCCGCCGAACAGAATCTGTGTCTTCTCTATGTCAACGGGATTCTCGTGGACAGCCAGCCCGCCGTGGGCATGATGCAATACTCCGGCGATGATCTCTTCCTGGGAAACTTCAACGCCGCAAGCAACGAAGATTTCGACGGTCTGATCGATGAAGTCAGGATTTGGAGCGTTGCCCGTACACAACAACAGATCATCAACAACATGGATCGTATCGTTCCGGGCTCGCAAGTCGGTCTCGTCGGCTACTGGCGATTCAACGAGGGGCAGGGGCAGGCCGCGCTCGATTCCAGTCCGCAGGGAAACCACGGCACGCTGGGCGACAACAACGATCCGGCCGGCGACGGCCGCGACCCGATCTGGGTTATGCCCGGCGCGCCCATCATCGAGGGTGACTGTAACAACAACGACATTCCCGACGAGTGCGAAATCGCCGATGGCACCTCCCTCGACAATCTGCCGGTCGGCGGAGACGGCATCCCGGACGAGTGCCAGCAGGACTGCAACGGTAATCAGATTCTCGATGAAGTCGATCTGGCCGACGGAACAAGCCAGGACTGCAATGCCAACGACATCCCCGATGAATGTGAACTGGCCGGAAATGACTGCAACACAAATGACATTCCTGATGACTGCGAGCCGGACTGCGATGCCGACGGCACGCCGGACGTATGCGAGATCGCCGCCTGCCCGCCGGACGACCTCTCCTGCGCGGACTGCAATCTCAACGGTATACCGGACGGCTGTGAATCGAATGCGGTAGACGCAGCGCTGGATTTCGACGGCATCGACGACTTCGTGGCGCTTCCCCACAACTTCCTGCCGTGGACCACATCCGCCACCACGGTGGAAGTCTGGTTCCAGACGGCCGACTCGGGGGTCATCTTCGGACAGCAGGCGGGTGTGCCGTTCCCATCCCCGGGCGGATGGGTTCCCATTCTATACGTCGGCCTGGATGGAAAGCTTCGCGCCGAATATTGGTGGGGCAGTGGCTCGCCGTTGGTTTCCGCGGACCCGGTCAACGACAATCAATGGCACCACGTAGCCATCAGCTACGACCTCCAAACCTTCCGCCTCTACCTGGACGGGTTTGAAATCGGACAGAAGGTGACCTCGCTATCGAACTACTCCAACTCTCTCGACTACCAACTCGGTATCGGTTTCACGCATAACTGGCCATCCGCGGCGGGTTCATGGTGGTCGTTTCAGGGCCGGCTCGATGAGTTCCGGGCCTGGAATGTCGCTCGATCTCAATCCGACATTGAAAACGATATGAACCGGACCCTCGTCGGAGACGAGGTCGGTCTGATCGCCTACCTGCAACTCGACGAGGCCGCGGGTCAGTTCGCGACCGATTCATCCGGGAGCGGGAACGACGGCGTACTTGGAAGCGATGCCGATCCCGCCGGTGACGCCAGCGATCCGATCTGGCAGTCACCCGGTGTGCCGATCGTCTCCCTCGATTGCAACGGTAACGGCATCCCCGACGACTGCGACATCGCGGACGGCGTCAGCCTGGATTGCAACGCCAATGCCATCCCCGACGAATGCGAACCGGGTGGCGATGTCGACTGCAACGCCAACGGCATCAGCAACCTGTGCGATCTGTTCGCCGGGACCAGCCAGGACTGCAACGAAGATATCATCCCGGACGATTGCCAATTGATCGGCAACGACTGCGATGCCAACGGCGTGCCCGACGAGTGCGATCCGGACTGCAACACCAACGGCATCCCCGACGCATGCGACATCGCAGACGGCACCAGCCAGGACTGTCAACCCAACGGCATCCCGGATGAATGCGACACACACAACGCGGGGCCTGGGTGTTCGGCGATCGTCGGTTACTACGACATAGCGTTCGGCATCGGACGCATCAACCAGGAAGCGCCGATCCTGGCCGCGGGGCACAACCCGGTCGCGCTGGAAGACCTGACCGCGGCGGACCTGGTAGGAATTGATGTCCTGTTCGTTCAGAACCGCAGCAACAGTCGTTATGGAGGAGAGTATCTGATCCGGCTGAACGAGATCAGCGATGCGGTCATCGCCGGCATGGTCCTGATCATTCACGACCGCTACGTCGACACGGCGGAAGCGATTCTGCCGGGCTGGGGCGGCTTCAACATCATGCGCAACTTCTCCGATCCCACCATCAATGTGCTGGACAACACCACGTTGGTCACCAATGGGCCGGGAGGGGTTGTCGATGATACAACCCTGGCCGGGAGCCACGGCTTCGCCGTTGATGCCTCGCTGCCGCCCGGGGCAACGTTGATCCTGACCCGAGGCAGTCCCAATGAGATCGTCACCTTTTCCTACCGGTACGGAGTGGGTGCTGTAATCTACTCGAGCATCCCGCTGGATTTCTATCTGGACGGGTCGAACAATTTTTCGACGATCTACGCACCCAACGTCGTGGCCTATGGAGCGTCGCTATCGTCTACCTGCAACCGGGACTGCAATGGCAACAGTGTCCCCGACGAGTGCGACATGGCCGATGGCACTTCCCTGGACGACCTTCCGGCCGGGGGAGATGGCATCCCGGATGAATGCCAATCGGACTGTAATGAGAACCTCATCCCCGATGCCGACGATTTCGCCGACGGAACCAGCCGGGACTGTAATGCCAACGGCATCCCCGACGAGTGCGACATCGCCGCCGGCACAAGCCCGGACTGCAACGGCAATGGAATCCCCGATGTGTGTGACATCTTCTTCAGCCCCCGCCCGGATTGTAATGACAACGGGATTCCCGACGACTGCGACATCGCCGATGGGACCAGCCAGGATTGCGACGCGAACGGGGTTCCCGACAATTGTGATATTACCCAGTTCCCACAGCTGGCCAAGCTCACCGCCCCCGATGCAAACACCGATAATTGGCTTGGCCACTCCATTTCGATCAGTGGCGAAACGGTGGTCATCGGCTCACCACTAGACGATCACGGGATCAACGATTCCGGCTCGGTGTATGTCTTCGTCCGAACCGCCGGCGTCTGGACCCAGCAGGCCAAGCTCATCGCCGAGGATGCCGCTTCAGGTGACGTGTTCGGCGCGTCCGTCTCGATCGACGGCGACACGGCCGTCATCGGGGCAAATCTTGACAATGACGCGGGCAACGATTCCGGCTCGGCGTATGTCTTCGTCCGGACCGCCGGCGTCTGGACCCAGCAGG
>CAYXGR010000256.1:0-5024 GCA_964464525.1 uncultured Planctomycetaceae bacterium | reverse complement strand
CCGCTCCCTTACGGTCGCGGCTCTGATCAATGGGTGAGAAATGCGGGTTAGCCGTGGTTTTCTCTTTTCGCTATTATTTCGACGTTTCGGTCGGTCCCACCTCCCAAGGGAATCTGTTTCCGCGGCATAATCTCGCCCGATAATATCCCCCATAACCAATGCCGTCATAATCATGCGGACATTGCTATAAATAAATACCTCATAACATGTTACAAGAATTGTTACCCTCGAATGACCGGACAGAGCGGACACATTCGAGCGACAGATCCCGCACGGCGTAACTAATGGCCCTTGTCGAATGTCTTGGATATGCCCGTCAGTCGAATCATGGGGGCTCGCGGATACCCGGAGCCGCAGCGCCTTGAGGCCATCGGTCCCGGGCGAGAATGGCGGCAAGGGGGCAGTCGATAGCGCCGTTCCACCGGTCGCCACGCCGGTTGCTGCCCGAGGTCACTGCATGCGATCATAAGCACCGAATCGTTTGGACGCCAGAAGACCGTTACATCCGTTATATATATTTCGCACAGAAACCAATAACGGAGGCGATTCTGAGCGGAAGCCCAAGGGCATGATAGCCATAACGACTTGTTACACATTAGGTAACGATTTCCATGTCCATCCTTCTGTATCGAGGTTGACACGAAATAGATAGTACACTAGCATATTGAGTCGTAATTACCGGATGCAGTACCTATCGGAGAGGGCTGGCATGGGAACTCCACTTAGTATGGAAAATCAGATCGTCGCGGCGATTCGCCGCATCATGCGAGCCGTCGATCTCCATTCTCGGCGACTCGCCGAGGAACATGGGCTTACTGGACCGCAGCTAGCGACTCTGCAAGCCGCGGCCAACTTGGGCGAGTCCTCAACAGGCGTCCTCGCCCGAGCGGTTCATCTCAGCGGGCCCACTGTGACAGGCATCCTGGATCGACTCACAAAGAGAGGGCTGGTCAACCGAACCCGGAACGGGCAGGACCGTCGCAGCGTGACAGTCCGCCTCACCCCCACCGGGGAAGAGGTTCTGGCATCAGCTCCCTCACTCCTCCAAGATCGGTTCCGACATGAACTGGTCAGCTTGGAGGAATGGGAGCAGACCGCGATCCTGGCAACGTTGCAGCACATCGCGGCCATGATGGACGCGGAGTCACTCGATGCTTCGCCGCTGCTGGTGCCTGGGCCGTTGGACGCAGCCTCCCAAGTGGTGACACCGATGGTGTCGCCCGCTGAGCCCTCTGCCAAGTTAGGTGAATCAGAGGCGATTCCCGTGAAAGTATCTTCAATTCCCTGACGAATCCACAAGGAGCATATTGGATGACCGTGGCGACAAGCACATGTATTGGACAACGAAGCACGCTCTACAACGATCTACGAATCGCACTGCCCCCGGCCGATCTCTCGTTGACGCAGGACGAAGAGTGGTGTGTGGTTCGACTGAACGGCGAGTGGCATGAAATTCGGCTCCATGACTACGATGAACTGTTCTCTATACCGGGCCTGTACGAACATCTCATTTACGACATCTTAAAATGTGACTCTCCTGCCAGGATTCGGAAACTCTTCGAGGCCGAGTTGGTTGCCAGCGGTACACAACCGGCCAAGCTGCGAGCGCTTGATCTCGGTGCCGGAAACGGCATGGTTGGCGAGGAGCTCGCTGACATGGGTGTCGAATTCATAGTCGGCACGGACATCATTGAGGCGGCCGCCGAGGCCACACAACGTGATCGCCCGAGCGTCTACACCGACTACCACGTCCTCGATATGACGCGATTGAATCAGAGCGATCAACGCGAACTCGCGGGATATGGGTTCAACTGTCTGACCTGCGTCGCGGCGCTTGGGTTCGGGGATATTCCCACCGAGGCGTTCGCCAACGCATTCAACCTGATCGAGCCCGGCGGCTGGATCGCGTTCAACATCAAGTCAAGTTTCCTCGATCAGGACGATACCAGTGGCTTCGCGCACCTCATCCAATCAGTCATAGCTAACAAGACACTTGAGGTTCACAAGACACAGCACTACCAGCACCGCGTCGGAACCAGCCGTCAGCCCATTCAATACGCCGCAATCGTCGGAAACAAGCGATGCGACATCAAGGCGGAGTTACTCTACGAATCGCCATGAAGCTGAGCCGGCGGTCGTGTGAAGTTGGGACGTCAAAAGACTACGCAGCGATGACGAACGCTTCGCCGCTGCCCACAGGGAGTGAATCATCTCTGTGCCCGGGTCTATCTGCCGCCGTACCGCCGGTACCCACAAACCAGATCGTCTCCACCAGGGCGGGTGCGCACAAAAAAACGCGCATCGTACCCACCCTCAGATGACCGAACAAAGCGGACCCATTCGAGCGAGGCCTCAATCGTCCGGCGTCAAACCCAGTTTCTCCGCCTGTCGCCGAAGTTGCCGCAGCGCCCGATGGCAGATCATGTGCACCGAGCCGATCGACCGACCCAATGTCTCCGCGACCTCTGCGACCGGTCTTCCCTCCAAAAATCGCATCTTGATTACCTCGCGATAATGATCCGGCAGCGTCGCCACGCACGCGCTGATCACACCCAAAGTCTCGCCCTTGCGAACCACCCGGCTCGGCGTCGAACCCGAACCCATTACCCGAGCCATCAGATCCACATAAGTCGTCTGGTTGCCACCACTTGGCACCGCCCGAACCTCCCGGCGAACATCCCGCCGTTCGGCCCGCAGCGCCCGATGTTCGTCGATCAGTTTGCGGTCGAGAATCGCGAACATCCATCGGAGAAACGAGTCCTTGCCCATGTAGGTGAAGTTCCCGATCGCCCGGAAGGCCTCCAGATAGACCTGCTGGAGGATATCTTCGGGCTCCAGCTTGGACCGCATGACCGCGTCCATCTGGCGAAGCAGCCGCGCCCGCAGCCGCGGATGATAGAGCACGAGCAGCCGGCGGACGGCCTGCTGGTCGCCCTCGACCGCATTCTGGATCAGGACTTGCGTATCCTTCGAATTGGCCAAAATCACACTCCATCCAAGGCAGCGGGCACAATCCAGCCATCGCCTTCGAATAAGGGCTGCCAATGCCACAATACCCCTATCGGGGCTTGGAAGGAAGGATAATCGCCCCTCAGGCGGGCTGGAAACTCCGTGTGAAATTGTAATCGGTCCGAGAAGTAATATGTGGTAGGGTACTAACATAGGGGATCAGTCCGGCCGGACAGAGGGCGCCCAGCCGGATTCGACTATCATCCACGCCCCTATGCTGGAGGTGAAATCGCCCCAGATAACCCCGTATGGAGGAAAAGTTCGCGATTGGGTCATGTCCCTGGTCTGCGAACAATCGATGTCATCCGACAGGCACAATTCTGGCGATTCGCTCGGTGAGAGTCCTCGCGAAACGATGATCGGGGAGCTGATCAACGACTTCTTCGACCGTCGCGAAAGCGGGGAGAACCTGTCCCAGGAAGACTTCCTGGCCGAGCACCCGGAACATGCGGTCGAGCTGCGCGCCCACCTCGACGGCCTCGATCTGCTCGATGGCCTGGGCTCGTCGTCCATTCATCCGATTGGTCCCGACGACGAGACGCACCCGGCGGCGGGGAGTTCGGCGGCGGCTCCGCTCGGCGGCAGCGCTCCGCTCCCGGTCGTGCCCGGCTATGAGATCGTGAAACAGATCGGTCGCGGCGGGATGGGTGTCGTTTATAAAGCCATCCAGCAATCGACGAAGCGAGAGGTGGCGCTGAAGCTGCTGCTGGAAGGTCCGTTGGCCTCGGAGCAGTCGCGGCGTCGATTCGAGCGGGAAATCGCCCTGGCCGCGCAGCTTCGCCATCCGAACATCATACCGATCTACGACAGCGGATCCTTCGACGGGCGAATGTATTACGCGATGGAATACGTTCGCGGCGCGGCGTTAAACGACTATCTCAAGAAGAATGAGCTGGACATACCGGCCAGGCTGGTGCTGTTCAACGAGATCTGCAAGGCGATCGGGCATGCCCATCAACGCGGCATCGTTCACCGTGACATGAAGCCCTCGAATATCATCGTCGCGGCCGATGGCAAGCCGCATATTCTCGACTTCGGCCTGGCGAAGGCGGCGACGTACGCTGACATGACGACTTCGGTCACGGCTCAGATCATCGGCACGCCGGCCTACATGTCGCCCGAACAGGCGGCCGGTGATCCGTCGGGGATCGACATTCGCACTGATATCTATTCTCTCGGGGTGGTGCTCTATGAGATGCTGACGGGACGCATGCCCTATGAAACGAGCGGCTCGATGGGGAAGGTGCTCGAGAACATCGCCTCTGCCGAACCCGATCCGCCGGGCAGCCATGACAACAGAATCGACGTGGATCTCAGCGCGATCGTGATGAAGGCGTTGGAAAAGAAAAAAGACGATCGCTATCAGTCGCTGGACTCGTTCGGCGGCGACGTGAGCCGCTACCTGGTGGACGAACCCATTTCCGTCAAGCCGGCGAGCAGCGCCTACCTGTTACGAAAGGTGCTCTGGAAGCATCGGCGGCTCGCGAGCATGTTGGGAATCGTCCTCGTGATGGTGGCGCTGGTTTCGTGGGTCGTCTTAAAGACAGGCCGCGACTTGAAAGAGAATCAAACCCGGCTGGCCGAGGCGGATTCTCGAGTGCAGGAGAAAGAGAGGGAACTGGCGGCCCAGGCGGCCCGTGCGGAGGAGCTTCAACGGCAGCGCGACAATGCAGAACGTCAACGACAGGCGTACGAGGCACTGCTTCGGACGATTGATCCCCGGATGGCCGAATCCCTGAAGAATTTCACCGCGGCGATGGTGGACAACCCCAATCTGGTGACTGCCCTTCCCGCTCTGATTCCGACAGCCCCTGGCGAGACGCCCGCGCCGCGCGACGCGGACCTCGAGGGGCCGACCAAGAATCCATTTCTGGATCTGGATGAACCGTGGATGAGCCCCAAGCCGGAACGCATCCGATCCGCGACACCTCCGAAGCCGAACGAACCCTCGGCGTTTGTGGAATGGGGCAAGGGAATGTTCGGATTGAATCTGCCTAAAAAGGCACACCGAAAAT
>CAYXGR010000255.1:1638-5028 GCA_964464525.1 uncultured Planctomycetaceae bacterium | reverse complement strand
GTCGAAACCCGGGGTTAAAAACAGGATTGACACCGGGCTTCTACTAAGCTACGATACGGGGCTCGACGGTGTTGGGATTCTGCACAAACTCATATAATCCCTGTTGACATAAAGAGTTGCACCTCCAGGTCACATTGGACCGTACCGGATACAGTGGCTGATCGTTCCGATAGCGGTGATCATGCCGATGATCCCACGGCAGATATGAGGCTGGATTGTGCCGATATTTTTGGATGATCTTGGGCGATCCCTGATTGGGATTCGTCGATGGATGGGGAGCGTTCTGATATGGCGATGCCCGCGAAAGTTGATGTGAAAAAGGAAGTACGTGATTCGATGAAAGACTCACACCTGAACAGACTGCGAAACGTGGGCATCTCTGCCCATATCGATTCGGGAAAGACCACGTTGACGGAGCGGATTCTGTTCTACGCAGGGAGAATCCACAAAATCCAGGAGGTTCGCGGCGAGGGCGCGACCATGGACCACATGGAACTGGAGAAGGAGCGCGGCATTACCATTACCTCCGCCGCGACTCAGGTTACCTGGGATGATTCGAC
The DNA here is from genome assembly GCA_964464525.1 of uncultured Planctomycetaceae bacterium. GTDB lineage: Bacteria > Planctomycetota > Phycisphaerae > UBA1845 > UTPLA1 > CAYXGR01. Next base: position 4,468 of record CAYXGR010000255.1, on the reverse strand, counting down.
CATCAACATCATCGACACCCCCGGTCACGTGGACTTTACCGTCGAGGTTGAGCGATCGCTTCGCGTCCTCGACGGGGCGATCATGGTTCTCTGTGGCGTCGCGGGCGTGCAGTCGCAGTCTATTACCGTCGATCGGCAGATGAAGCGCTACGGCGTTCCTCGGATCAGCTTCATTAACAAGCTCGATCGTCAGGGTGCCGACCCGGTCAATGTGATCCGTGGGTTGGAAGAAAAGCTCGGCCTGACGACGATCCAGTTGCAATTGCCCATTGGACTCGGAGACGATCTCGATGGGATCGTCGATCTGGTCCGGATGAAGGCGGCGTACTTTGACGGGGACCATGGCGAAAGGGTTCGCTGGGAGGAGATTCCCGACGCCCTGCGCGAGGAGGCCGCCGGCGCCCGGACCGGGATGCTCGATGCCCTTTCGCTCTATGATGACGAACTGCTGGAGATGATGCTGGAGGAAAAATCGGTCCCCGAGGATCTTATCCACACGATTCTTCGGCGCGGGACGCTGGCTGGCGAATTTACGCCGGTCCTGATGGGCTCGGCCTACAAGAACAAGGGTGTGCAGCTCCTGCTCGACGCGATGGTGCGTTATCTGCCCTCTCCGCTGGATCGGGAAATATTCGCCCTCGATCGCGACAACGACGAGGCGGAAACCCCTCTGGACGCCAATCACGAAGCGCCGCTCGTCGCCCTGGCCTTCAAACTCGTGGACGAAACCTTTGGACAGCTTACCTACATGCGGATCTACCAGGGTCGGTTGGTCCGTGGCGATAAATATATGAATTCACGAATCGGCAAGCCCCAGCGTTTCGGACGGATCCTGAAAATGCACGCCGATGATCGCGAAGACATTGACTCGGCCTCCGCCGGCGACATCGTCGCGATCGTCGGGCTTGATTGCGTTTCGGGAGACACATTTTGCGGCCCCGGTGTCCGGTATTCGATGGAGTCGATGCACGTGATGGCTCCGGTGATCTCGCTCGCGATCGCCCCCCAGCGAACCTCCGATCGCGACAAGATGGCCAAGGCGCTGAATCGCTTTACGAAGGAGGATCCGACGTTTCATGTCTCCACCGATCAGGAGACAGGGCAGACCCTCATTTCCGGCATGGGCGAGCTTCATCTCGAAGTCTATTGCGAGCGAATGCGTCGGGAGTATAAGTGCGACCTCGATGTGGGCCGGCCGAAGGTGAGCTACCGGGAGTCCCCCTCCCGTACGGTCGAGTACAATCACAAACACAAGAAGCAGACGGGTGGCTCCGGCCAATATGCCCACGTCGTCGGAACCCTCGAGCCGCTGCCCGAGGGCCATGACGAACATTATGTCTTCGAGAATAAGGTCTTCGGGGGGCGCATCCCGACCGAGTATATTCCCTCGGTGGACAAGGGCTTTCAGTCGGTCCTATCGAAGGGTCCGCTGGCGGGTTTCGAGATCATCGGCGTGAAGATGATTCTCAAAGACGGTTCGCACCATGCCGTCGATTCCTCCGACATGGCCTTTCAGATCTGCGCCAGGGATTGCTTCAAAGAGACTTTTCTGCAAAGCAAGCCCGTGCTTCTGGAGCCGATGATGAAAGTCAGCGTCGAGACGCCCTCGGAGTTTCAGGGCCCTGTCATCGGCGATCTGTCGTCGCGTCGGGGGATGATCCAGACGACCGAGATCAGCGGTCCACTGACAATCGTGACCGCTCAGGTGCCGCTGGCGAAGATGTTCGGCTATGCTACGGACGTTCGCTCAATGTCGCAGGGGAAGGCGACGTTCACGATGGAGTTCGACAGCTACCAGCGTGTCCCCAAATCGGTGCAGGAGGAGATCATCGAAGACGCGAAAAAGTCCAAGGACGGCAAACGGGCTTCGTAGCCCGTAGGGTGGGCACCGCCCACCTTCTGTCCAACCCGTAGGGTGGGCACTGCCCACCCTCCGTACTGTATAAAGGAATCACCCGTGCACGAACGATTCAGTGACCGCGCCCGTCGGGCGATGGCTTTGGCCAATCAGGAGGCCATACGCCTGCATCATGACTATCTCGCACCGGTTCACATCCTCCTCGGGATTCTCTCGGTGGGTTCCAGCGTCGCCGCCCTGGTCCTGAAAAATCTGGAGATGGACCAGGAAGTGTTTCGCGACGACGTCAACAAGCTCATCAAGCCCGGCAACAAGGAGCTTCATCAGACCAAGATGGCCCAACGCGACGATACGCGGCAGTCCATCCAATTCGCCATCGACGAGGCCCGCAAGCTCGGCCACAAGTATGTCGGCACGGAGCATCTCCTCCTTGGGGTTCTGCGAGAGGGTAGCAATATCCCCGCCCGACTGCTTACGGATCGCGGCATCAAGCTCGAGCGCCTTCGCGAGGAGATTCTCACGCTCCTTGGCTCCAGTACCCAAGAGGACCACGCCGGAATCGCCGCCGGTCACGAGGGTCACGAATGGCTTCACCAACAGGAATTGGCCAAGGCCTTCCGATCGCCGAGATTCTGGCACCGTCTTGTGCTGGCCGTCGATTCCGCGAACCGGCTCGGCCACGGCGAGATCGAGGACGAGCATCTGCTGCTCGCCCTGCTCCGCAAGCCGGACAGCTTCGTCGCCCAGATGCTGGCCGAAAAGGGCGTCACGCTCGACTATGTCCGCAAGCGGATCACCCGGGCATCGGCGATCTGAGATTATTCGTCGCATCTATCGCGCAGCTATCAACCCCCGATCGTAGTCTTCGAAAAATGATGGTTCGGACGCCTCTGTCATGTGGGGTTAGAAAAATACATGGGGAAATATTCCCATGGGGGAGGGGACCGAGAAGGGATTCTCGGTCCAGCATTA
>CAYXGR010000255.1:0-1538 GCA_964464525.1 uncultured Planctomycetaceae bacterium | reverse complement strand
CGGTCCAGCATTATGGATGGCCGAATTCCCCCCATCGAGGTGTCAGCAGATGGGACTGATGACCCATCCTACGACGCTCAGCGACGCAGTTACGAGGCCAGCAGAAGATTGAGCGGGTTTTCGAGGTAGGCGATGACGGCCTTTGTGAAGCGGGCGCCGTCGGCGCCGTCGATTACGCGGTGATCGAACGAGAGGAATAGCGGCAGCATCTTTCTTGCGACGATCTCGTCGCCACGGACGACCGGCTTGAGATCGAGCTTGCCCATCCCGAGGATCGCCACCTCCGGCGTGTTGATCATCGGCGTCGAGAAGGTGCCGCCCAAGGCGCCGACGTTCGTAATCGTAAACGTGCCGCCGCGCATGTCGGCGATGTCGAGCTTAAACTCCCGTGCCCGCTCGGCGAGTTCCTTCAATTCCTTCGAGATTGTCATCAATCCCTTGTTGTCCACGTTGCGGACAACCGGCACCATCAGGCCCTTGTCCGAGTCCACGGCGACGCCGAGATTGATGTATTCCTTATAGATGATCTCACCGGCGGCCTCATCGTAGGACGCATTGAACATGGGAAACTCGCGCAAGGCCCCCGCGACCGCCTTTAACATGAAGGCCGTGAGCGTGAGCTTGACGCCTCGGTCCGCCATGACGTTCCCGTGTTCCTTGCGGAACGACTCCAGATCGGTGATATCCGCCTCGTCGCCATGCGTCACTCGGGGAATCGTCCAGGCACGGGCCATCTGCCGCGCGATGGTCTTTCTAATCTGGGGCATCCGCTCCCGGCGGATGGTGCCCCACTGCGAAAAGTCGGGCAACGCCTCGGCAGCCACGGTCGGAGTGGGTGCGGCCGACGGTCGACTCAATGCTGGCTCGGGTTCGGCTGTTTCGCGTGGGGGAGCTTCAATCGTCGCCACACTTCGCTTCGGCGCGGCGTGTGTGGTCGTTGGTGGCGCCCCTTGGCCGGTGGGGCCCGCGATGAGGTAGCGTTCGACGTCTTCACGGACAATGCGACCGCCCGGCCCCGTGCCGTGGACCACACGAAGATCCACACCGCGTTCGCGGGCCATCCGACGAATCGCCGGTGCCGCGGGGATCGGGCCACTCGCATGGACCGGTCGCTCGGCCACGATCGCGGTCTGATAAGGGGGCGTGCTGCCATCCCCACCGGGCGATGGGGTGACCGCGCCGACCGACTCGGCGGGGATAGTCGCGGCCTTCGGCGCAGCGACCTGCTCGGGTGCGGAGACCGGCGCGGCAGCCTCGCCCGGTTGTGAGACAACGAGCAACACCTGTCCGACCGTCACGGTCGCGCCGACTTCGACGTTCAGTTCGGCGATGACGCCGGCGAAGGGTACGGGCAACTCGACCGATGCCTTGTCCGTCTCGACTTCCATGACCATCTGGTCTTCGGTCACGGTGTCGCCCTGGTTGACCATTACGTTTACGACCTGGGCCTCGTGAATGCCCTCGCCGAGATCCGGTAGTTTGAATTCTTTCGCCATGAGTTGCCTTGTATCATCCTTGTGTGTGTACGCATCCGGCAA